>CACZRA010000027.1 GCA_902783395.1 uncultured Lachnospiraceae bacterium | reverse complement strand
GGTATCACGATCCTGTCAAAGAATACATCCGTTCAGTACAAGGATACAAGAATAAACATCATAGACACTCCGGGGCATGCGGACTTCGGAGGCGAGGTGGAGCGCATACTCAAAATGGTCGACGGAGTCGTGCTCCTTGTGGATGCTTTTGAGGGGGTAATGCCGCAGACAAAGTTCGTGCTTATGAAGGCACTTGCCCTTGAACTGCCGGTGATCGCCTGCGTGAATAAGATAGACAGGGACGGGGCCAGGCCGGACGAGGTAGTGGACGAGGTGCTGGAGCTTCTTATGGATCTCGGGGCGTCGGATGAGCAGCTCGACTGTCCTTTCGTATACACCTCGGCAAAAAACGGGACATCTTCCATGGATGCTGCGGCTCAGGGTGATGACATGACGGCTCTTTTCGATACGATAGTATCTTATATCCCGGCGCCTGAGGGGGATCCGGAGGCGCCTGTGCAGATACTCATATCGACGATAGATTATAACGAGTATGTGGGGCGGATAGGAATCGGAAAGGTTGACAGCGGAACGGTAAAGCTCAATCAGGAAGCAGTCATCGTGAACCATCATGATACCGCGCGCAGGGAAAAGGTAAAGATCAGCAAGCTGTATGAATTTGAGGGCCTTAAGAAGGCCGATGTGAACGAAGCGACCATAGGCCAGATCGTGGCGATATCCGGAATAGCTGATATAAGGATAGGAGATACGCTGTGTTCTCCGGAGGATCCGCAGCCGATACCTTTCCAGAAGATATCGGATCCTACGATATCCATGAACTTCATGGTAAATGACAGCCCGCTTGCAGGCAAGGAGGGCAAGTATGTCACTTCAAGGCATATAAAGGACAGGCTGCTGAAGGAGCTTAATACGGATGTCTCTCTCAGAGTCGAGGAGACGGATTCTACAGATACCTTCAAGGTATCCGGCCGCGGCGAGCTGCATCTGTCGGTGCTTATCGAGACCATGCGCCGGGAGGGATATGAGTTTGCCGTATCAAAGGCTGAGGTCATATACAAAAAGGATGAGAACGGGAAAACACTTGAACCCGTCGAGCTTGCTTATGTGGATGTGCCCGATGAGTTTACGGGAACAGTGATATCTTCGCTTTCCGAGAGAAAGGGAGAGCTTTTGAACATGAGCTCGATAGCGGGCGGATATACACGGCTGGAATTCAGGATACCCTCAAGAGGGCTGATAGGATTCAGAGGGCCGTTCCTTACGGACACCAAGGGAAACGGTATAATAAATACGATCTTTGACGGCTATGCTCCGTATAAAGGAGATATTGCGTACAGAAAGACGGGGTCGCTGATCGCGTTCGAGGCGGGAGAGGCTGTGCCTTACGGGCTTTTCAATGCACAGGAGAGAGGAGCGCTTTTTATCGGTCCGGGGACTGCGGTTTATTCCGGCATGGTGATAGGTTCAAATCCCAAGTCGGATGATATTGAAGTGAACGTCTGCAAGACTAAGCATCTTACAAATACGAGAACGTCAAGCTCTGATGAGGCTTTGCGGCTGGTTCCGCCTGTAATCATGTCTTTGGAGCAGTGTCTTGATTTTATCGACAATGACGAGCTTCTGGAAGTTACGCCGGAGTCACTCCGCATACGCAAGAAGATACTGGATCCGACTCTCCGTAAACGGGCTAATTTTGCGAAGAAACAGTAATGCAGGAAAATAAGATGGGCGTAATGCCCGTAAAAAAGCTGATAATCTCAATGTCGCTGCCGATGATGATCTCCATGATCGTGCAGGCAATGTACAATATCGTGGATTCGATCTTTGTGGCGAAGCTTTCCGAGGAGGCACTGACGGGAGTGACGCTTGCTTTCCCCATGCAGACCTTCATGTTTGCGGTGTTCGGCGGCACAGGTGTAGGTATCAACGCCATTCTGTCGAAGGCTTTGGGAGAGAAGATGTATAATGAGTCGGACAGTGCGGCGGGAAACGGACTGGTCCTCAATATCATCTCGGCACTCGTCTTTATGACGGCATCCTTCATGGGAGCGGCGGGGGCCTTCATCAGATCGCAGACAGCAGATCCCGTGATAATAAGGGAGGGAACGACATATCTTTCTATAGTCATGGTACTGTCGATAGGGATGTCTTCTCAGGTTACACTGGAGAGGATACTTCAATCCACGGGACGCACCTTCTATACGATGATAACCCAGGCTCTGGGCGCCGTCATCAATATCATCATGGATCCCATCATGATCTTCGGTCTTTTCGGCTTCCCGAAGTTCGGAGTGGCCGGTGCCGCATATGCTACCATAATAGGCCAGACCATAGCTGCGGTCCTGGCTTTATTCTTTAATCTCAAAAAGAATGAGGATATACATTTCTCGCGGGAGATACTCAGGCTGCGCGCGGATACGGTGAAGCGGATTTATTTCGTAGGAGTGCCGTCGATACTGATGATAGCCATCGGTTCGGTCATGACTTATCTTTTCAATCTGATACTGAATACCTTTTCCAGCACCGCGGTTGCGGTCTTCGGGGTTTATTTCAAGCTGCAGAGCTTTTTCTTCATGCCGGTCTTCGGCCTAAATAACGGGGTGATACCGGTGATGGCGTACAATTACGGGGCAAGAAAGAAGGAGAGGATACATGAAGCCCTCAAGTTTTCCATCCTGCTGGCCTTCCTTATCATGTGTATAGGAACAGCTGTTTTTGAGCTGATCCCGGATAAGCTGCTGGCGCTTTTTTCCGCTTCGGACGACATGATGGAAATAGGCATAACGGCTCTCAGAAACATCGCCTGGCATTTCCCGATCGCGGGGATCTGCATAGCGATAGGATCCGTCTTTCAGGCCTTCGGCAGGAGCTTTTATTCGCTGATCGTCTCACTTGGAAGGCAGATCTTCGTGCTGATACCGGTGGCCTATGCTCTGAGTCTCACGGGAAATGTCGACAACGTGTGGTGGGCATTCATCATCTCGGAATTTGTTTCGTTCTGTCTTACGATGGTATTCTTCCGTAAGATGAACAGGGAAGTGATAAAAACTCTTTAGCTCAGAGTTTCCCTGATTGATACATAAGGCTGTCATGTGATAAAATCAAACAGTGTGTAACTTCCTGCGCGGAAAATCCGGAATGCGCGCAGGGGTGTCTGATACTGTCATAGTGATTTAATGCATATGCAATGTATAAGGAGGTTCATATGGCTATATTCAAGGGTTCGGGAGTTGCGATAGTAACGCCCTTCAAGCCGGACGGTGAGGTTAACTACGAAGAGTTCGGAAGGCAGATCGATTTTCAGATAAATAACGGGACCGATGCCATCATAGTATGCGGCACGACCGGTGAATCGGCGTGTCTGTCCGAGGAAGAGCATGTCAGGGTCGTAGATTTCTGCGTAAAGCATGTGAACCACAGGGTGCCGGTTGTAGCCGGGACGGGAAGCAACTGTACGGATACGGCTGTGTTTCTTTCTCAGGAGGCCGAGAAGGCAGGGGCGGACGGACTTCTTGTCGTGACACCTTATTATAACAAGGCAACCCAGAAGGGACTTATTGACCATTTCACGATAATAGCAAATGCCGTACATATCCCGATAATACTTTACAGCGTGAAGAGCAGGACGGGCCTTAATATAAATCCCGAGACCGCGGCTCATCTCGTCAGGACGGTTCCCAATATCGTGGGAATAAAGGAGGCATCGGGGGATATAGCCCAGGTGGCCCGTATCATGGCACTTACTGACGGTAATATAGACCTATATTCGGGTAATGATAATGAGGTCATTCCCATCATGTCACTCGGAGGACTCGGTGTGATCTCCGTGGCTGCGAATGTGGCTCCGAGCTATATGCATAATATGTGCCTGAACTATCTGAATGGAGATACCGTTGAGGCAAGAAGAATGCAGATCAAGCTCATAAACCTTGTGGATGCTCTTTTCTGCGAGGTTAACCCGATACCCGTAAAGCATGCGATGAATATCATGGGTATGAATGCAGGTCCTATGAGGAGACCGCTGTCGCCCATGGAGCCGGAAAATCTGGAGAGGCTGAAAACGTCGATGCGGCAGTTCGGGCTTATACAGTAGACCGGGATTTCTCCTGGGGAAGCCGTGAAGAATGCGGCATGCGGAGGTAAATATGACAAGGATCATCATGAGCGGCTGCAACGGCCACATGGGACAGGTGATAACGCGGATCGTCTCTGAGAGGGATGACTGTGAGATCGTTGCAGGTATAGATAAATATCGCGGCACGGAGAATGATTATCCCGTTTATGACGGGATAGAGGAGTGTAAGGAAGAGGCCGATGCCGTTATTGATTTTTCCGCTCCGTCGGCACTTGAGGGACTGCTGGAGTATGGAAAGAGGACCGGGACGGCGCTTGTGCTCTGTACTACGGGATATTCCGAGGAGCAGAAAAGGGCGATAGAGAAGGCTTCGGAGGATACCGCGATACTACGCTCCGCGAATATGTCCCTGGGAGTGAACATACTCGCAAAGCTTTTGAAGGAGGCTTCGGAAAAGCTGTCATCCGCCGGCTTTGACATAGAGATAGTCGAGAAGCATCACAACCTGAAGAAGGATGCGCCCTCCGGAACGGCTCTGCTTCTTGCGGATGCGGTTAATGAGGGAGCGGGAAACAAGTACTCATATGTGTACGACAGATCGCAGAGATCGGAAAAAAGGCCTGATAATGAGATAGGTATATCGGCCGTGAGGGGAGGCAACATACCCGGCGATCATGATGTGATCTTTGCAGGCGAGGACGAGGTCATAACCTTCTCCCACCGGGCATACAGCAAAGCGGTCTTCGGCAGGGGCGCTGTAATGGCTGCCATATTCATGAAGGGGAAGAAGCCCGGTATGTATGATATGGGAGCGGTGCTTGCATAAATGAGATTCCGTCCGTGTATCGATATCCATGACGGAAGGGTGAAGCAGATAATCGGCGGCAGCCTGCGGGATGAAGCGGGTAAGGGGCCGGAAGAGAATTTTGTATCTGACAGGGGAGCAGCTTATTACGCCGGGCTGTATAAGGAGATGCAGCTTGAAGGCGGGCATGTGATCATGCTGAACCACAGAGGCTCAGAATACTATGAGGCTACAAGGGAGCAGGCGCTTGAGGCGCTAAAAGCCTATCCGGGAGGTCTCATGGCAGGCGGAGGGATCACCCCGGATAATGCGGGGGCTTTTCTTGACGCGGGAGCGAGTCATGTGATAGTGACGTCCTATGTGTTCAGGGACGGAAGAGTGGAGCTTGATGCGCTGGAAAAAATGCGCGATGCCGTGGGAAGAGAAAGGCTCTGTCTGGATCTGTCCTGCAGGAAAAGGGCAGGCCAGGCTTCGGAGGACGGCTATTATATAGTCACGGACAGGTGGCAGAAGTATACCGAAGTGAAGATGGACGAAGAAACGCTGGACAGCTTTTCCGGATATGCATCGGAATATCTGGTCCATGCGGTGGACAGTGAGGGTAAACAGCAGGGGATAGATGAGGAAATAGTCAATGTGCTGAAGGGATCACCTGTAAAGGTCACATACGCCGGAGGAGTAGGAAGCCTTGACGATATTAAAAGGCTGAAGAATCTGGGTGAAGGAAGGATAGATGTGACAGTAGGATCGGCACTTGATATTTTCGGAGGTAGTCTGGCATTGAAGGAGATAGTTGAATGCATATCGTGATGGTTATAGATGACAGCCCTACGGATCTTCTTGTCGCGGAGAGAGCGCTTGAGGGATCATACAGGGTCATGACCGAGCAGAACGGCAGGCATGCTCTCGACTATATGAAAAAGGTGTCGAGGATGCCTTCACTTGTGCTTCTGGACATAGATATGAAGGCGATAAACGGCTTTGAGCTTTTCTCCAAGATGAAGGCTGATGATAAGCTGAAGAGCATCCCTGTTATCTTTGTATCGGGAACAAATGACGTGGCGACCGAGCTGGAGGCATATCAGCTGGGGGCGGTCGATTATGTCATAAAGCCCTTCGTATCCGAGATATTAAAGAAGAAAGTCAGCCTGCACATAGGTATAGCCGAGGACAAGGCTAAGATCGCGGAGCAGAACCAGACACTTCAGGATTATAATCTTCAGCTGCAGGAGTATAATAATGAGCTTCAGGGGAAGGCTTCCGAAGCGATAAGGAAGGCCGGCAATCTTGAATACTTCATCGTAGAGATGATAGCGGATCTCATAACAAAGAAGGACGGCTTTACAGGTACCCACTGCAAGAAGGTATCAAAGTATATGGAGATCCTTCTTAAGAAGATGATGAGGGACGGAAATGCGATCTACCCGATAAAGGATATGAACCTCATCCTGATGTCGAGCCAGCTCATAGATATGGGCAAGATCGGTCTGCCTGACCGTATAATACAGAAGGAGGGGAAATACACGCCGGAGGAGTTTGATACGATGAAGCAGCATACCCTTTATGCGGCGGACTCGATCCAGAAATTCTCATATCTTCTGCCGAATTCCCCGTTCATTACTTATATGTATCAGATGACGAGATCGCATCACGAGCAGTGGTGCGGAAGAGGTTATCCGGACGGACTGAAGGGAACCGAGATACCGCAGATAGCCCGCATTGTGTCAGTGTGCGATGTGTATGACGCTCTGGTGTCAAAGAGGAGCTATAAGCAGGCGGTCACTCACGACCAGGCATGCGCGATCATAAACCAGGCGGCGGGGGTACAGTTTGACCCTAATGTGGTAGCAGCATTCAATACGGTGCAGGGAGAGTTCCGGGAAATGTATATAAGCACGGGGGGAGCCGGATTATAAAATAAAAAAAGAACTGCCGCATGTATCATGCGGAAGTTCCGTTTTTCTCAAGTTCTTATCAATCTGCTTATCCTAATTATATTATAGAAAAGTGATATTGCTAAGAATTAAAGCTTTGTAACATTTGTAGCCTGAGGACCCTTGGCTCCTTCGACCACGTCGAATTCAACAGCCTGACCTTCGTCGAGCGACTTGAAGCCCTCCATGTTGAGTCCGGAATAGTGAACGAATACGTCCTTGCCGGTCTCATCACTGATAAAGCCATAGCCCTTCTGGTTGTTGAACCACTTGACTGTACCTTTCATTTGAACATGACCTCCCAAAATTAAATGTGGTCACAAGATTGCAACCGTTTGTCATGATATCACATGAAAATGCAAATGTAAAGGAATGAGGACAAAAAAATAACTCAAAATCCGATGTCAATTATCCGGCTCTTATGCTATACTGTTTTTTTATGAGAAACAATGAAGACGGGCAATATACGATCGTTTTTGTATCGAAGGGTGCAAAGCGTGTCAGGACGATAAGGACTACCTCCGGAAAGCTGATATTATCCGCTGTTATCATTGCAGCTCTTTTTATTGCGTCAGCCGTCGGTTTCATACATGAGACAATGGCAAGGAAACAGCTTGAGAACAGGATCGAGGTCCTTAACGAAGAGATATCGACATTAACCGGAGAGAAGACAGAGCTTCAGGAGTGATCCGGATGAGAAGGAGAGAAGATGAGACTGGACAATAACGACAACGCATGGCTTTCTTATTCCAAGAACGACAGGAAGGAGCTGAATGACCTTTGTGAATCCTATATGGACTTCCTTTCAAGGTGCAAGACCGAAAGGGAGTGTGTAAAGGAGATCGTGTCGATGGCGGTCAAGGCCGGCTATAAGGATCTCAGGGATATCGTGGAGAACAATAAGCGCCTGAAGCATGGAGATAAGGTTTTTGTCGATATAATGGGGAAGGCTGTCGTGCTGTTCAACCTGGGCAATGAGCCTTTTGAGAACGGCATGAACATACTGGGAGCCCATATTGACAGTCCGAGGCTTGATCTGAAGCAGAACCCGCTGTACGAGGACGGGGGGATGGCCTATCTTAACACCCATTATTACGGCGGAATAAAGAAATACCAGTATGTGACGATACCGCTCGCGCTGCACGGGGTAGTGGCAAAGACCGACGGTACAACGGTCGAGATATCCATAGGTGAGGAGGATGACGAGCCTGTATTTACAGTGACGGATATACTTATACATCTCGCATCCGAGCAGATGGAGAAGAAGGCGTCCAAGGCCGTGGAGGGTGAGAATCTCGATCTGCTTGCAGGCTCGATACCGATAAAGGCCAAGGAAAAGGATCCGGTAAAGAGCAATATACTTAAAATACTCAAGGAAAAGTATATGATAGGTGACGGTGACTTCATGTCGGCTGAGATAGAAGCCGTGCCTGCAGGAAAAGCAAGGACTCTGGGACTGGACGAATCCATGGTGCTTTCCTACGGACAGGATGACAGGGTATGCGCATACACGTCACTTGTCGCTTTTCTTTCTACACCGGATGTGGAGCGCACCTGCGTGTGCCTGCTCGTTGATAAGGAGGAGATAGGCTCCGTGGGAGCGACCGGCATGAGATCCCGGCTTTTTGAAAACGCGCTCGCCGAGGTAATGAACGCGGCGGGAGCATATTCGGAGCTTGAGATGCGAAGGGCTCTGCAGAATTCAAAGATGCTCTCATCGGATGTGTCGGCGGC
>CACZRA010000026.1 GCA_902783395.1 uncultured Lachnospiraceae bacterium | reverse complement strand
GCCTCCGATCGTTGCGTGTGCCATACGGAGCAGCCTGACTGCTCCCGTCACTGCCTCTCCGTTTGCAAGGAAATCATCGATTATGACGACATGATCATTTTCGTTTATGACATCCCTTGAAAGGGTCAGCTCATAGTTCGTGCCCTTTGTAAATGAAGTTACCATGGTCTGATACAGATTATCGTTAAGCACCTTGGAAGGCTGCTTTTTAAGTATCACCAGATTAATTCCCATTTCCAGCGCCGTAAGAAGTGCAACGGATATTCCTGAGCTTTCTATCGTTACTACCTTTGTTATCCCCTGACCTCTGTAGTGCGAAGCAAATTCCCTGGCACATTTCATCATGAGCTCCGGATCCACCTGATGGTTGATAAAGGTATCAACCCTGAGAATATCCTCGTTGACCGCTCGCCCTTCCTTTAATATCCTGTCCTCCAAAAGCTTCATGGCTGTCCCTTTCCTTTCTTGAAAATAATCACCTAAAAAAACACCTCAAAGCTGTATTTCCCGTTTGAACCCTGACTGACCGTGAACATGCTCAGATTTTCCGCATCAACGGCATATATCTTACCTGTCCTTTTTCTTTGTCCGCCAGGTTCCTCATAGCTTTCCGGAATAAGAAAATAATCCCGGTCGTCGGAGGTTATCATAGAATTACACTGATAGGTATACATTCCCAATGATCCCGCCACATGACCGTATATATCAAGAAGCGCCCCGTCCTTTACAAGAGTTGCAATGATAAGGTTTGCGGCATCCGTCGTCGAGCAGGCCGCTCCCTCATACTCAAGGTCATACTCGGCACGGTATGTATCGCTCATATTACCCTCGCTGTCCATATATCGGAAAGCAAATGAGCTGCGGCCTACCGGCATTGCGATCTCCCTGCTGAATATCTCTGAATTCTCATCCGGATCCGACCCGTCTCTTGTAAAATAGATCGTCCCTTCGACATCTTCAGGTTCACTTTCTTCATCCTCAGATATAAGGACGATCTTTGCGGAAATGCCTTCAGGCTTTGAATAGCTCCCTCCCTCGGGAGTAATGATCAGCTCCTCCGAAACCTCATCTTCGTAGGCTTCATCCTCAGACAGAGCCTCTGTCGGTTCATTTTCATCAACCCATTCTTTGGAGGGCATCTCCTCGGTCGGTATTTCGATCGCAGCTTTCGGCATGTTCATGGTCTCGCCTTCCGATATGACCTCATCAAGAGCGGCTACCGGAACGAACGACATCTGATCCAGGCTTTTGGAAGCAACCATTGTGACTACGATAAGGATTATGGCAAAAACTCCCGCGCCCGCATAAACCATGAGTTTCTGCCTTGCTTCATCATTTTTCGCACCGCGTTTTAATATGTTCGATACATCATCCTTCCTGACCATGGGTATTTCCTTGGTCGTAGAATCCTCATCGAACGAGGTCACGGCGCTTTCAGCCACATCGATGCGGTTTACGGTCCCCGCTATGTCTGACCCGACACTTGAAAGGTTTTCTTCAAGATCCGCATCATAATCGGGTACTATCTGAACCGCGTAACCGCAGGACGGACAGTAAAGCTTCCCTTCGGGTATTTCATTGCCGCATTTAGGACACTCCATCCTTACCTTTCCTTTGCGGCCTTAAGAACATTTTTCATAAGCATCGCGATAGTCATGGGACCAACTCCTCCCGGGACCGGAGTTATATAGGAGGCTATAGGCTCCACATCCTCATAGTCCACATCCCCGCAGAGCTTTCTGCCGTTGTTCTTTTCGGGATCAATTCTGTGAATCCCCACATCTATGACTACGGCACCGTCCTTCACATAATCATGGGTTATCATTTCCGGCTTCCCTATGGCAACTATGAGTATATCTGCCCTTCTGCATACATCCTCTATATGCCTTGTCCTGGAATGTACCACTGTCACCGTCGCGTTTTCCCTCAGCATGAGCATGGCCATGGGTTTTCCCACTATATTGGATCTTCCCATGATCACGCATTCCTTTCCCTCAATATCGATACCGCTTCTTTTTAAGAGTTCGATTATCCCGGCAGGAGTACAGGAAACAAAACCGTTGCTCCCTATGCTGAGCGCACCGACAGATTTTCTGGAAAATCCGTCCACGTCCTTCCCTGGATCGATCGCTTCGATCACCCTGTCCTCATCTATATGACCGGGAAGAGGAAGCTGGACCAGGATCCCGTCGACGGAAGGATCACTGTTAAGTTTTTCTATAAGCTCAAGCAGCTCCTCCTCGGATGTATTTCCGGCAAGCTCATAGGACAGGGATCTTATCCCGCAGTATTCACATGCCTTTTTCTTGTTATTTACGTATACCTGTGAAGCAGGATCTTCCCCGACAATGATAACCGCAAGGCAAGCGTCTATGCCGCCGTTTTCTGTTTCAGTGCGAACCTCATCCTTTATTTCCTGGGAGATCTTTTTTCCGTCAATGATAACAGCCATCAGAACAGCCCCCTTATCTTTCCTTCATCGTCAACATCAATGTCATATGCGGCCGGATGCTTTGAAAGCCCGGGCATCGTCATTATATCACCCGTAAGGGCCACGACAAAACCGGCTCCGCCTGACAGATACACATCCCTCACACCGATCCTGAAGTCCTCCGGAGCCCCCAGAAGAGCCGGATCATCCGAGAATGAATACTGGGTCTTTGCCATACAGACCGGAAGGCTTCCACCTCCCATCGCTTCAATCTCTGCAAGCTCTTTTAGAGATTTTGCAGAGAAATCCACTCCGTCGGCCCCGTATATCTCACTTGCTATCGTTTCTATCTTTTCCTTCAGCGGCATTTCATCGGGATACAGCAGCCTGAAATCAGCTTTATCCTGATCAAGGGCACTTATTATCCTTCGGGCAAGGTCTTCCGCGCCCTCTCCGCCCTTTTCCCATGCAGTGGAATATGAATAATCACATCCTCTTTCACGCACATACTTCTCGATATATCCCTTCTCATCCTCCGTATCGCCTGAAAACGCATTAAGGGCAACGATGATGGGAAGTCCGAACTTTTTAAGATTGTCAATATGTCTCCCCAGATTTGCTATTCCCTTTTCGAGGGAAGCCATATCCTGTTCCCCAAGTCTGTCCTTCGGAAGTCCGCCGTTATACTTCAAAGCTCTTACCGTAGCTACAAGTACTGCGGCAGAAGGTCTGAGTCCCGACTTCCTGCACTTGATATCAAAGAATTTCTCGGCTCCGAGATCCGCTCCGAAGCCGGCTTCGGTTATGACTATATCCGCCATCTTAAGCGCTGTCCTGGTGGCGATCACGGAATTACATCCGTGCGCGATGTTAGCAAAAGGACCACCGTGAACTATGACGGGAGTATGCTCAAGAGTCTGGATAAGGTTTGGCTTGACAGCATCCTTAAGCAGTGCCGCCATTGCGCCGACAGCATGGATATCTTCAGCGGTAACAGGGTTTCCGTCAAGATCGTAGGCCACAAGCATGTGTGAAAGTCTTTCTTTCAGATCATCCATATCCGAAGCAAGACAGAAGACAGCCATTACCTCCGATGCCACAGTTATAGTGAAATGATCCTCCCTTACAAAGCCGTCAGCCTTCGAACCGAGACCTACGACAACATTTCTCAACGCCCTGTCGTTCAGATCCAGACAGCGCTTCAGGACTATCCTTCTGGTATCTATGCGAAGCTCATTTCCCTGCTGGATGTGATTGTCAAGCAGTGCCGCACAAAGGTTGTTTGCAGTTGTTATCGCATGGAAATCCCCGGTGAAATGGAGATTGAGATCTTCCATGGGCACGACCTGCGCCATACCGCCGCCTGCAGCTCCCCCTTTTATTCCGAAGCAGGGCCCCAGTGACGGCTCCCTGAGAGCGATAACGGCGTTCTTTCCGAGTCTTCCCATGGCCTCACCGATGCCTATGGTCTGGGTGGTCTTTCCCTCTCCGGCAGGTGTCGGATTTATGGCAGTGACCAGAACCAGCTTTCCGTCAGGTCTGTCAGCAAGACTTTTTATGTAGTCTTCGGATATCTTTGCTTTATATCTTCCGTAAAGCTCAAGATCATCTTCTTTAATGCCCAGCCTTGCGGCAACATCCTTTATGGGTGCAAGTTCCGCACTCTGGGCGATCTCTATATCTGATCTCATACATGTTCCTCCCTGAAGCTTTCAAACTGTTCCGGTGTCATGATTATCCTTCTGCCCTTTGTTCCCATCTCTTCTCCGACTATCCCCTCTTCGGTCAGCTGATCCATTATGCGTGCAGCCCTGTTGAAGCCGAGCCGGAATTTTCTCTGCAAAAGACCTATAGACACTGTTTCCTTATCAAGATTTACAGCAAACTCCGCAGCCTGCATGAAGATCTCGTCCTCATCGTCACCCGGGACGGCGGCCGATGCGGCATTCCCCTTGGATGATCCGCCTGCAGATCCTGAAGCTGCTGCGGCATTTATAGCCTCTGTGATATCATCCGTTGTTCCTTCTTCTTTTTTCTGCTCTCTTATGAACCGCGCAACATTTTCCACTTCCTCATCGGATACGAAGGCTCCCTGTACTCTCGAGGGCTTCGGAGCTCCCACCGGATAGAATAGCATATCGCCCTTTCCGAGAAGCTTTTCTGCTCCCACCATATCAAGGATTGTCCGCGAATCAGTACCGCTGGTAACCGTAAAGGCCACACGGCTCGGCATATTGGCCTTTATCAGGCCGGTTATTACATCAACTGAAGGTCTCTGCGTAGCGATAATAAGATGCATTCCCGCCGCTCTTGCTTTTTGCGCCAGACGTACTATCGCGGTCTCCACATCGCTCTTCGCAGTCATCATGAGATCAGCAAGCTCGTCGACTATTATCACGATCTGAGGCATGGGCGGCAGCCCTTCTTTTGCAGCCCAGGCATTATATCCCTTCAGATCCCTGACAGCGTGGGACGCAAACTCGCCGTACCTTCTGTCCATCTCGATAACACTCCAGTTAAGTGCCCCCGCCGCTTTCTGCGGATCCGTTACAACGGGAGTCATCAGATGAGGTATCCCGTT
>CACZRA010000025.1 GCA_902783395.1 uncultured Lachnospiraceae bacterium | reverse complement strand
TTTTGGATCAGCTCACGCACCTCCTTCCGTGAATAGGTTCCGATGCTTCCGAGATCATCATACATCACTCTGACATCCACTCCCGCTGCCGCTTTTTCCGCAAGTATATCCGTCAGGGTATCCCAGAACTTGCCGCGCTGGATGATAAAATACTCCACATAGATAAATTTCTCTGCTGTCTTCAGATCCCTGCACATATCGGCAAACATATCCTCACCAAAGGGATAATACTTTGATGTGCCGTTGCTGAGCACCGGATATTTCGTGGTCCTTGATACATGCTGGAATGACTGTCCAAGCCTGAGATCCTCTTTTTTAAGCTCCTCCGACAGATCCTTTTCACTGGCATATTCCGCCTTCGATAAGCTCTCGGAGGATTTTCTCAGCGCCTTCTTCAGCCTCGCTCCCGTATGCTTGTTTCCCAGGAAGACATAGAGGATCGCGCCAAGAATCGGCATAGCCACTATAACAATGGTCCACAGCAGCTTATAGGAACTTTCATCACGTCTTGAAACCAGATTCAGAACAAATATTACCGCCAGGACAGTGAAAACAACGTTAATTATATCGCCTAAATGTCCCTGAACGACCCTGTCCAGTCCCCCCAGCAAAAGATGGATCCATAATATCTGAATTGCTAACGCCGGAATGACTACGAGAATACGTCCTAATACTTTTTTCATTTCCTCTCCTTTTCATAAACCACTGCCAAAGCAGCTATGTCTGACATTGCTTTCTACTTTGCCTGGGATGACTGTTCAATCATATACTGGAATAATTCTCTGTACTTTTTCTCTTCATAAGATTCTTTCAGATCTTTTTCGGCCCCGAGCATCCGCGCGGTTGCATGGTCTCTCAGCTCAAAAAAACTCTTTGCCTTCCACTTCCAGATCAATATTTGTTGTCCCCACAGGTACAGTGACGCCATCCAGAAGCTCATATCCTTTTGCAAGAAGATCTGCGGCTTTCTTTTTCATGATTTCATTCCCCTCTCTTTTGTGAGACGCTTTAGCGCCTTTCCGTCATTCCCAAAGTACCCGGTACCTTAAAAGCATTACTCATTTCTTAGTCCTTCTGCTTGTATTGAATGTTTTTTTACATGCTTCACTTCTCTTTTCCGAATAATAATCCCGCGAATCCGCTGATCGCATCTTCGGCGGTCTTGCTTTCTGTACCGAAACCTTCTCTGAAAATAATATCCATTGTATAGTAGAAATTCGAAAGAGTGTTTTTTTCAAACTCCAATTTATAATCTTCCTCACTTTTATTCCTGGCTTTGTTCTCTTTTTTGAAATCGTTAAAAATGCCGGAAAGATAATCATGCCACCCGGATCCAAGCAGTTTATCGGTGTATTCTTTGTCGAATTCTACAATCTCAGTACAGATATCCAGTGGGATATCCATGTAATAATACTTCACCAGACTGTTGGTTTCCTCATGATAGTTTTTCATTTCGGTGATCCTGTCATCGCTTAAGGAATCAATATCTGCGAAGTATCGCTCATAAAGACACATATACCTGATATAGATGCCGCGGAGAATTGTATCCAATTCCTGTTTTTTCGGTGTCTCTTCCTGTAGTACCTGTTCAATCCGTTCATTGCTTAATTCAACCATATCCATCCTCCTTGAGAGTTCTCGCATGTTTATTCGTTTTCGTTACTGTTGCATTAATCTTTTTTCGATCCCGGAGTACAGCTGCCCGATGTCTTTTTAAGTATATTCCGGTTCTTTATTGTTTTCTGAGAATACAGTCGTAAATTATCATTTAATATTAAGCATCTCCATACCTCTGCTATATGAGATACTGCGACTGCAGGATATGAATATCATTTCCGTCAAGCTTCAGCCCATCCCGCACAAAGCAGCTAAAACTGCCGTATTTACTGTCAATTGTACGATAATACTCTTCAATATAGTCCCTGTGAGCTTCAAAAAGATACCGCAGGGCTTCATCTGAAATAAGGCATCCATCTCCGGCCTGCGACTTTACAAACTCCGTCAGAAAAGCGAAATCCTCCTTCAGATATTCATTTGTCGCCAGATAATCATCGATGACATCATCCCGCGTCACACCTAAGATCTCTTCGATGATCGCAGCTCCTATTCCCACACGATCCTTCCCCGCTGTACAGTGCCATACGACCGCCTTTTCCCGGGGCTCCATCAGAAGCCGGATAAACCCGGCGTACTGGTCAGCGGCAAAATCACTTTCCGCAAAGGCATGATACATATCGCACATATACTGCCTTGCCTTAGCCGGCTCTGAGCCAAATCTGGCAAAGATATCCTGATCGGCAGCCTCCTCCCGTGTGATCCCCGCAGTCAGCGAATCAAGAATGGGAATGTTGTGATACCGGATCCCCGGCATCATAATATCCGGTTTTTCACTTCTCTCTCCATCCGTGCGAAAGTCTACCACTGCCTCTGCCAGTGAGGTAAACGCTGTCCTGTCCTGTCGGGACAGATCCGAAAGATTACCGCAGCGGACAAGTCTTCCGCTGACTATTCTTCGTCCGTCAGCAGCAGCCATTCCTCCCAGATCCCGGATGTTATGAAGTTTTTCAAAAGATAACCGTTTACTTGTATTCATACTCTGGATAAGAATGCCACCCCCCTCTTTTTTAACAGAGATACTTTCTTCGCAGAACAATCATAAAGATGCTCCCGGTGGCAGCAGCCATCTGTTCAGCGATAACAACAGAATACCATATGCCGCCCAATCCGAACAGTACCGGCAGGCAACTCCCCTGTATCCCGAAGAAACACGGCGGAAAACGGATGGGCAAAATGGATCCGTGATCTCATTTTTCCTGTATCTGTGCTTCCTTTTCTGATATGAAACAGGCCACAAGTCCGTAGATGATGGTAGGCCGGATCCAGATTTCCGTCAGCAGGTAGTCGGTATATTCATTGATCGGATTGTGGAAAATGACATAGTTGTACAATCCGGCAATGACCATGTCGATTATAAAAAGTATCCACAGGTTGCGCTTAGTATAACTCTCCCAGTCTTTGCGGGCATAGAAGTAGGTGAACGCAAGGAGCAGGATCACCGACAGAGTAAGGCAGACCAGATGAATGGGGTAGCTCTCCAGCGGCGGCGGGAAAAGAATGTCTCGCAAGAGTACTGTTATACCTGCGCATACCGAACTCCAGTAGTTGAAACGCAGGCCGTCAAGACGCTTAAAGAAGTACATCGCCATCATGACCACACATGCGATGTAAAACAGGTTGAGCACCAGCTCGGGCCATGCCTCGCCAAGTCCGAAATGGCTGATCCCGTAGAGCATGGTCCCCACCGAAAGTATTAGCGACACTGCTGTAATTCCAATATCTATGATCTGCGATTTCTTTTTGAATCTTGTTTCCACAATGCGCCTCCAGTTCTGTTAATATAGTCTGATATCAAGAGGGCAGTCCGGAACCTGCCGGACTGCCCTATGATTCCATGCGTTAATCAGTTCAGGAATATGCAGCTAAAGTCAGTTTACTTTCTTTCCGCCAAAATACACATCCTCAGGCTTATTGTAGCTGAAGCCCTCTTTCTCAGCCGTAAGCAGGTCTTTGTCAAATACCAGGAAGTCCGCGTCCTTTCCTGCTTCAATGGATCCCTTCTTTGCTTCTATGCCGAGCTGCTTCGCTCCGTTGATCGTGTAACCCAGCAGCATCTCTTCAATGTTCATCCTCTCGTTTTCAGGAGGTAATACCTCAGTACTCCTGGCAAATTCGAAAGTCCTGGTCTTTTCACCGGCGAGCCTTGTCATTCCGATCTCCATACCAAGATAAGGGTTCCATGAAGTAAAGTCCCCGAATGTGATGTTATCGCTTGACCATGCCACCGAAGCACCGCTGTCCCAGATAGTCTTACAGCGGAACTCCTTACGGGAGCGTTCCTCTCCAAGCCAGGAACTCGCTATACTGGGATCCCCGGCGTGCCACCATGGCGTAAAGTTCGCAAACACGCCAAGTTTAGCGAACCTGTCAAGATCCGCATCATCCTGAATCTCCAGATGGGCACATGTAACCCTCACTTTGAGGCTGTCGCCCATCTCCTTTTTTGCCATCTCAAAGCCATCAAGTACCGTCCGTGACGCACGCTCACCAACGGTGTGAAGATGAAGATCCAGATTTGCCTCATTGAGGCCCTTCAAAAGCTTGGCAATTCCCTCTGCAGAAAAAGCGGTAGCTCCCGTAGTACCTACATCCACATAGGGTGTAACCATGGCCGCAGTATGGATCCTCTGGGTGCCGTCCATGAAAATCTTCATGGTATGAACCTTCAGGTGCTCCGTGTTGTACTCACGATTGAGGCGCTTCACCTCTTCCAGTCCTTCCTCGGCATCCCGTTCCGCATTGATCACAAGGCTGCCATCTACATAAACAGGCAGCTTCCCCTGTTCATCAAGAGCCTTCAGGCGTTTATACACCTTCTCATGGAACTTTGCATCCCCCGGAAGGCCGGCGTCGAAAACGCAGCTAACTCCGTATTCAACAGAAAAATCAATCCAGCGCTTAAGGGCTGCGTCAACCTGTTCATCGGTCAGTTCCATTCCGCTGTCGAGAATGATCGGAATCTCCGCTGCACCTTCAATACAATTTCCGGTCACATGTCCGTCCTTATCACGCACGTACTGAGCAAGTCCCGGTATGGGATCGGGTGTATCGTCTGTAATACCATGCCTTTCAAGGATCTTCGAGTTAACCCAGATGCTGTGTCCTTCACCTTCCTGGATCTGAAGCTCTGCATCCGGACAGATCGCATCGAGATCCTCCTTTACAATATCGTCCCCATTCAGGAACCTTTTCTCCAGAAGGAATCTGTAACGATTCTCCCCGGGATTCTTTTTGATTCTGTCCGCCATGATATCAAGCGCTTCCTGCTTGCCGTTCGGCTCAAGGCGTTCGCCCATATCAGCATACTCGAATCCGACCGGAATGGTTATATGCACATGGCTGTCAATGATGCCGGGTATGATGAACTTCCCACCGAGATCAGTGACCTCTCCCTCATAATCCGAAAGTCCGGCTTCATCGCCCACATAGGCG
>CACZRA010000024.1 GCA_902783395.1 uncultured Lachnospiraceae bacterium | reverse complement strand
GCGCTTTACGAAAGACTTGACATGGACATAAAGGAAGCGGAAGCATATCTGGAGTTTGCGGCTTTTGCAACCATAGGAGATGTGATGCCTCTTACCGGGGAGAACAGGGCTCTGGTTTCTGAGGGGCTGAAAAAGCTCAGATATACGGACAATTCCGGAATGCGCTCGCTTATGAGGGCGCAGGGAGTGGAAGACACTGAGCTTAAGCCGTATCATGTCGGATTTATCCTGGGACCCTGCATCAACGCAACGGGAAGGCTTGCGAGCGCGGAAAATGCTTATGAGCTCCTTACCGCTTCTTCACCTGAGGAGACGGAGCGCCTTTCGGGGATGCTTGTTTCCATGAATAATGACAGAAAGGATATGACTGACCGGGGAGTATCAAAGGCCATGGATATGGCGTTTGGTCCTGAGATGGCATCTGACAGGGTGCTTGTCATCTATCTTCCCGATGCCCATGAATCCGTTGCCGGGATAATAGCGGGAAGGATCAGGGAAAAGACCGGGAAACCGGTTTTCGTACTTACGGACGGAGAGAACGGGATCAAGGGCTCAGGACGGTCCATTGAAGAATATGATATGCATGAGGCCATGACCTCCGTATCGGAGCTTTTTGAAAGATTCGGCGGACACAAGATGGCCGGGGGACTGAGCCTTAAGGAGGGTGTGACTCCCGGGATGCTGAGGAGCAGGCTGAATGAAATCTGTACGCTTACAGAAGAGGATCTTGCGATAAAGATCCGCTTTGACATGCAGCTTCCCTTTTCGTATATAGATACCGGACTCATATCGGAGATTTCACGTCTCGAACCCTTTGGGACCGGGAATCCCGGCCCGCTGTTTGCCGCAAAGGATGTGGCCTTCAGAAACATAAACATATTCGGCAGGAGCAGGAACGTCCTTAAATGTATTGCAGAGGATGATCACGGTACATCCGTGAATGCAGTATACTTCGGAGAGGCGGACTTATTGTCGGAATATGCGGCATCACACGGGAGGCTTAAGATACTGTATTATCCCGAGATAAATGAATACAGGGGTAACCGCACTGTTCAGATATGTATCCGGAATTACTGCTGAAAGGTTTGGCTGTTATCATGGGATCAAGAGGTCGGAAATGAAAAATGAAAGAGAAAGCTTCGGCTCCAGGATAGGGTTTATCCTGGCAAGCGCCGGATGTGCGATAGGAATAGGTAACGTCTGGAAATTTCCGTATGTAACCGGAAACAACGGCGGAGCGGTATTTGTCATATTTTATCTTGTTTTCCTTGTACTCATGGGCATACCGGTAATGACAATGGAGCTTGCCATGGGAAGAGCGAGCAGAAAGAGTATGGTGCAGTGCTACAAGACTCTTGAGAAGAAGGGGCAGAAATGGCATATACACGGCTGGTTCTGCATCGCGGGAAACTATCTCCTGATGATGTATTACACTACGGTATCGGGATGGATGCTCTCTTATTTTTTCAAATTTGCGTCAGGAAAGTTTTCGGGATCCGGTAAAGATGCGATCGCGGATACGTTTGCGAATATGCTCGCAGATCCCGTGGAGATGGGGATATTCATGGCGGTCACGGTAGTAGCGGGCTTTGCGGTAATAAGCTTCGGAGTCCGTAAGGGACTGGAGAGGGTTACCACCGTGATGATGAGCGGACTCCTTATCCTCATAATCTTACTCGCAGTACACAGTCTTACTTTGGACAAAGCCATGGAGGGCATATCCTTTTATCTGTATCCCGACTGGGATGAGGCCATGGACAGGGGCTTATGGAATATTATCTCCGCGGCCATGAGTCAGGCCTTCTTTACACTGAGCATAGGTATGGGGTCGATCGAGATCTTCGGAACCTATATGTCTGATGAGCATGCTCTTTTGGGAGAATCCATAAGGATCTGTGTTCTCGATACCTTTGTCGCGGTCATCTCCGGACTGATAATCTTTCCTGCCTGCTTCAGCTACGGGGTGGAACCGGAGCAGGGGCCGTCACTGGTGTTTGTCACGCTTCCGGCTGTTTTTGCGGATATGGAGGGAGGAAGGATATGGGGAACCTTATTCTTTCTCTTTATGGTATTTGCGAGCTTTTCCACCGTAACAGCGGTTTTTGAGAATCTGACAGCCTTTATGACGGACACCCTCGGGACAGACAGAAAAAAAGCAGTGATATTCAATCTGATATTCGTTCTGATATCCGGAATTCCCTGTGTTTTAGGATACAACGTATGGAAGGGCCTGCACATAATAGGCGGAAGAGATGTGCTTGATTCGGAAGACTTCCTGGTGAGTAATCTCCTTCTCCCGTGCGGAGCGCTGATCATCCTGTTATTCTGTCTCACGGGAGCCGGCTGGGGCTTTGATCCCTATATCAGTGAGGTTAATAAAGGCAGAGGTATGAAGCTGCCGCCAAAGCTTAGGATCTATCTGAGGTTCATCCTTCCGGTGCTTGTGTTCATAATACTTTTATCGGGACTCATGCCGAATGGATGATAATAGTCAAAAACAGCCCTTTGCAAAATGTGCCCTTTGGCACATTTTGAGCGCCGCTTAGATGTGCTGTGCACATCTGGCGCCGGGGCGTATACCTAAACATAAGTTATAAGTTT
>CACZRA010000023.1 GCA_902783395.1 uncultured Lachnospiraceae bacterium | reverse complement strand
CCGGCTTTTGATGTGACAGATCATTCACTTATAACAGCCATAATCACCGATAAGGGCATACTTCGTCCGCCTTTCGAAAAGTCGATAGCCGGAGTGATGAGAGGGAGAAAGGGAAAAGAAAACGGAAGGAGAACAAAAAAATGAACAGGATAAGGATCTTTAATGCGAATATCATTACCATGAACGAAGGCTGCGAGGTTACCGAAGATGCTGTCCTTACAACCGACGGAGAGAGGATAAGCTATGTCGGCAGCCGGCAGGATGAGCCTCAGGGGATAAAGTACGACAGGGAGATAGATGCAAAGGGTAATATCATCATGCCCGGATTTAAGAACGCCCATACCCACAGCGGTATGACATTCCTCAGATCCTATGCGGATGATCTTCCTCTGGACAGATGGCTCAATGAATCCATTTTTCCCAGAGAAGCAAAGCTTCGTGACGGGGATATATACTGGTGTACGAAGCTTGCCATCATGGAGTATCTTACAAGCGGCATAACGGCCTGCTTTGATATGTACCTGAAGCCCTACGAGATAGCAAAGGCCGCTGAGGAATGCGGTTTCCGCTGTGTCCAGGTCGGGAGCATGAATAACTTCTCACAGTCCCTCGAGCTTCAGGAGGAATGGTATAATGAGATAAACGGAAAAAATCCATTAAGCTCATATATGTTTGGGTACCATGCAGAGTATACCTGCTCAAAGGAGCTTCTGGAAGGATTGTCCGAGCTTGCGCACAAATATAACGCTCCGGTATGGGGGCATAATTCTGAGACGGAGTCAGAGGTTAAGGGCTGCATGGACAGACACGGTATGACACCCGTTGAATTTGCCGATTCCCTCGGACTTTATGATAACGGCGGGGGCGGCTATCATTGTGTATATGTTTCGGAAAAGGATATAGAGATATTCAGGTCGCGCGGGCTTTATGCAGTGACAAATCCCGGTTCTAACGTAAAGCTTGCTTCCGGTATAGCGCCGGTATCAAAGTTTCTGAAAGCCGGGGTAGGAGTTGCCATAGGTACCGACGGGCCCGCGAGCAATAACTGCCTTGATATGTTCAGGGAGATGTTCCTTACCGCAGGGCTTGCGAAGCTTAAAGAGAGGGATGCTTCCGCGCTTGATGCCAATGAGGTCCTTTGTATGGCTGCAGCAGGCGGAGCAAGGGCTATGGGGCTTAATGACTGCGACTGCCTTGATGCTGGGAAATACGCGGATCTTATAATGATAGACCTGACAAGACCCGAGATGCAGCCGATATGCAATCTTTCCAAGAATATTGTCTATTCCGGATCAAAGGCCGATGTGAAAATGACCATGGTAGCCGGAAAGATCCTGTATGAGGACGGAAGATTCAATATAGGAGAAGATCCCGAGATCATCATCCATGAGGTAAACAAGGTAAACAAGGAGATCGGAGAGCCCTCAAAGGCATGATGTATGCAAGATCATACTCTCCCGGAGAGCTGGACAGGATAAAGGATTCATATCTGGCAGATCCCGCAAGGGATAACAGGTCGGCTATCTATGACCAGACATGGAATGATATGGACATGGACCGGGTATTTGCGCGCATAGATTCATGCAGCTCACTGGCCGGACAGGAAAGGCTTTACGCAATACTGCGTGAGCCTTTTTCTGATGAAACGGAGATAAAAAGAAGAGACAGTCTTATAAGATATTTTGATGAAAACCGCAATCTTGCCGATGAATACAAAAAGAAGCTGGGGGATATCGGGAGCAATATAAAGCAGCCGGCAGGTGTAACCATAGCACAGCTGGAAGGGCTTGCAGGACAGGGAAATGCGCTGCATATCATCTGTGCGCTGCTGGGACTTGTTTCGATCGCCATGATATTCATATCCCCCTCCGCAGGGCTTTTGATCTTTCTTGCCGTGCTGATCTTAAACATCACCACGTATTTCAGGAGAAAGGGAGAGATAGGTGAGTATCTGGCATGCTTTTCCTATATGATAAGGTCATATAATGCAGCGAAAGCCATGCTTTCGGTAAAAGATAACGAAGAATTGTCCTACAGGAAGCAGCTGAGGAAGGCGGTGGGAGAGCTCAGGGGAGTGGTGCGCGGCAGCTTTCTGGTGACCGGAGGCAGAGGGCTTACCGGTAGCGTCATCAATATGGTCCTTGATTATCTCCGGATATTTTTCCATCTCGACCTGATAAAGTTCAATCTCATGCAGAAAAAGGTGACAGAGCACAGAGAAGATATTGAGCTCATGTCAAAGACACTGGGAGAGATAGATGCTTTCATAGCCGTAGCTGCCTACCGGAGAAGCCTGCCCTTCTGGTGTGTCCCCGGATATGTGAAGGACATAAGGCTCAAGGGACGGAGTATATGTCATCCTCTGCTGGAGGATCCCGTAAGCGCGGATATCGACGCATCGGAAAAGGGAATTCTCGTTACGGGTTCCAATGCGTCCGGAAAATCCACCTTTCTGCGTTCTGTGGCGCTGGCAGGCATACTAGGGCAGAGTATAGGCACGGTATATGCGGAGAGCTTCTGCACAGCCGGATTTCATATCGTTTCTTCAATGGCAGTGGCGGATGATATTGCTTCCGGAAGCTCATATTACATGGCAGAGATAAAGGCTCTTAAGCATGTCCTGGACAGCTGTTCGTCGGGAGAACCGGTCCTTTGCTTCGTGGATGAGGTCTTAAAGGGGACCAATACCATAGAGCGGATAGCGGCTTCTTCGGAGATACTGAAAAGCCTGGTGCGTGATAATGTGATCTGTTTTGCAGCTACACATGACAGGGAGCTTACCGATATGCTGTCGGAGTACTTTGTAAACTATCACTTTGTGGAAGATATAAGTAACGATGATGTGAGGTTTTCCTATAAGCTCATGACCGGACCCGCGGTTTCCCGCAACGCGATAAAGCTGCTCGGTATCATGGGCTACGATGAAAGCATCACAGATTCTGCGGAAGAGCGTGCAGGAAGGTTTGAAGAAAGCGGAGTCTGGGAAAGGATATAGT
>CACZRA010000022.1 GCA_902783395.1 uncultured Lachnospiraceae bacterium | reverse complement strand
TGGGGCCTGTGTACCATAAAAAACAGTCCCCCGTCCCTGAGCGCCATTGATGCCCTGTCAAGTACGTCATTTAATGTACAGGCGACCTCATGTCTTGAGATGGTCTTTGAATCCCGGGGATTTATGATCCCGCATCCTGCCTTAAAGTACGGCGGGTTCACCGTCACTATATCAAAAGAGGAAGGTTTTATGTACCGTTCCGCATCCCTGATATCACAGGCAAGTATTTCTATACGGTCGGTAAGGGAATTCATACGCACGCTTCTTTGAGCCATGTCCGCCACAGCCGGCTGTATCTCCATGCCCGTTATTTGATCCACGTCTGTCTTTGCTGAAACGAGCAGCGGTATAATACCGTTGCCCGTACAAAGATCCAATAACTTCCCCCCCGATGAAGGGATATGCCCGGATACGAATCCCGATAATAAGACCGCGTCCATCCCGAAACAGAATCTGTCCGGGTGCTGTATGATATAGAGGCCGTTACGCTGAAGATCGTCAAGCCTTTCTCCCGGCAGCAGATACTCTTCCTTATTCATCAAGTCTTGAGCCGGCTCCCTCTTTTTCTTCAAGGGTTTCTAACTCCTCCAGCTCCTTTTCGTCTGCGCTTTCTTCGGGATCACCCTTTTTTGTGCCTTTACCGTGTCCCTTCTGTCTGCGGGGCTTGAAATAGATCTCCTCTACAGGATATTCCCTTATCTCTTTTTCATCTCCCTCATCTACTATGATCCTGACCTTTTGACGGAGCACATTTACGGATTCGACAACCCCCCTCATACCGTCAGGAGCGGTTACGAGATCACCGTTGGACGGGAGTTTTCTGTTGAGATATTCATATGTCTCCTGCTCGTTTCTCAGACAGCACATAAGCCTGCCGCACACGCCCGATATCTTGGAAGGATTAAGGGACAGGTTCTGCTCCTTTGCCATACGTATGGACACCGGGGCAAAATCTGAGAGATATGCGTGACAGCAAAGTTCCCTGCCGCAGATGCCTACTCCGCCTATGATCTTTGTTTCATCCCTTACCCCTATCTGCCGGAGCTCGATCCTTGTCCTGAACTGTCCCGCAAGATCCTTGACGAGTTCCCTGAAATCCACCCTGCCGTCTGCGGTAAAATAAAACAGCAGTTTACTCCCGTCAAAGGTATATTCGGCATCGATCAGCTTCATCTCCAGACCGTGGGCCGCTATCCTTTCCTTACAGATCTTAAAGGCTTCCTGTTCCCTTATGCGGTTTACGGTCTCCCTGTCGGCGTCCTCTTCTGTTGCTATCCTTATCACCTGTTTAAGCGGTGATTTCAGCTCCGCCTCATCAATCTCGCGTATATCGGAAACAACACGGCCGTATTCCTTGCCCCGCGCGGTTTCCACTATCACATGCATCCCTCTTTTTATCACAAATTCACCCGGATCAAAATAGTATATCTTTCCGGCTGTTCTGAATCTTACACATATTATCTTTGTCATTTATTTCCGTTTTACCTTTCTTTTCGTCTGCTCACGGTCATACTGTCTGTGAATGAGCCTGCCTTATCTCGATCAGAAGACAGTCCATTACGGTTTCCGCAGCGACGTTTATCAATATATCATGCCTTGCTTTTTTTACCGCGTTAAGAATCCGTTCAATACCCTCATAGGATATGGCAGAAGTCTTTTCAATATATCCTTTACCGGTCTTTTCTGTCAATATAATGCCGGATTTTACAAGCAATGCATCCCTGCATGCCATTTCTATATGTGTCAGTATTTCCGGCAGATACTCCTGATAATCTGCGGACAGCTCCTTTGCGGTATCCATAAGAGAAGCCATGTCAGAGGGTACCGTGCCTGCGATCAGCCCGTCTATCCTGTCGAACTGCCCGATAAGGGCTTCATCCTCGGGAATAAAAACCGGTTCTGCCCTGAAGGACAGGGTAACACATCTGGATCTTATGGTGGGAAGGAGCAGTTCTTTGTTTTTTGCTATAAGTATGATGAGGGCGTATGGGGGAGGCTCCTCAATGGTCTTAAGAAGAGCATTCTGCCCCTCTTTCTTCATAAGCTCTGCATCGGGAATGATATAGATCTTTCTTCCGCCGTAATACGGACGAACGTCCATGCTCTCAATGACCTGCTCCCTTATATCATCAACCGAAACGGTATTGGGTTTTTCATGCGTTACCGTGATAAGATCCGGGTGATTACCGCTCTCCACAAGAGTGCAGGAATGGCAGTTTCCGCAGGGTCTGTTTTCCTTTGCTTCACTTCTGCAGAGCAGATACCTTGCCATATACATGGCAAGCTCCGTTCTCCCCGAGCCCTTTGCTCCCTCAAATATGTATGACTGGTTCAGCGTCTCATTCCGAAGAGTTTTGTCTATATATTCTTTAAGCAGATGATCTGTATGTTCCATATCACATCAAAAGGTCTATCAGCAAACCCCTTATTTCCCCGATCTTTGCCAAAACGGAGAGGTTGTCGCTTTCCTCTTTGAGAAGCTCTGCAGCCAGATCATCCAGATTCTGATCCACAAGCTTTATTATACCGTATACCCTGTGTCTGCCTTTTTTATCAAGGAAGTTCTGTCTTGAAAACTTATGGGAACGGTTCAGGATCTCATTCATGAAATCCTTTACGAGTCCCCTGTAACGCTTCATATCCTTGATATTCTTACGTTTTGCTATGATCTCTCCTTCTGCAGTGATCTCGCTCATAAGGTTTGACAGTCTCTCCTGCAGCTCCGTCTCCCCTATATTGGACATCAGGACAAATTTAAAAGCATCATTTCCCGCATCTACAGCGGGCTTAACGGCTTCTGTCTGTAAGGTCTGTTCGATATTATTTACCTTGATATCCAATTATCATGCTCCTGATATTATTTATACAGTCGTTGAGATCATAGTTTTCAAATCTGAAGCAGTCCTCGATACCAGCCTTTTTCAGCATTTCCTCCGAAAAATCCTCATCATCCGATATATACCTGCGGCACATTTCTTTATAATCAGGTCTGCCGCTTGAGCGCTCCCGTTCTATGGCCCGTATCAGTCTTTCTCCGTCCTCGAGTTCGATATACAGAGGTACGATCCTGTCATCTCCGAAGTATTCTTTCAGTCCGATATAGGATTCCAGTGTACCTATTCCCAGATAATAATCCCTGCTGGTCTCTATCGCGGATGAAGCCGTAAAATATCTCCAGGGACCGTGCATCGTATTGTAGGTTCTGCACTCTATGACATCTCCCTGCTTTTTCATATCCGAATATGCATCTTCATCCACAAAATGGTATTCTTTTCCCTCTGTCTCCCCATCCCTCATGGGTCTCGTAGTATGAAGGATCATGGGACTCAGTCCCAGATTCTTGTCCGCCAGCAGTGCGCTGTATATACTGTCCTTCCCCGATGCGCTTTTTCCTGTCAGATAAAAGATATATTTCATTACTCTGTAGCGTCTGTCTCCTTTATGGCACCGATAAGTCTGTCAAAGCCCTCTTTCGTATCCATAATGCTGCTCATCATCAGACAGGTGTGTTCCCCGCATCTTTCAGGCTGCAGCCGGTATCTCTTTCTAAATATATCATAAAGCTCCGCTCCGGTCATGTTTCCTCTGTCCAGGATGTTTATCTTGCTTTTATCGAAATCATGGATTCCGTATTTTCCGACATGCTCATTTCCGGTAAGATATAGATGCTTTAAGGAGGGATTTATGGAATACAGTCTCTCCAGTTCCCCGGCCAGGTTTTTTTTAAGCTCTTCTCCACGCGCTTCCATAACCTGAAGACAGGCGTCCGCTGACGCCATCAGAATATATGAAGGACTTGTTGTCTGAAATATGTTGATCCACCTCTTGATCTCCCGGACCGCATCTGTCCGGTTTATAAGAACAGCGGCTGCCTGCGTCATTGCCGGCAGAGTCTTATGAAGACTTACGACCGTAATATCCGCTTTTTTGGAAAGCCGGGGAAAGCAGGCGGTTTTATCTGCCGTATAATGAGCGCCATGTGCGCCGTCAACTATCAGAGGTATCCCATATCCGTGAACAATGTCAGCTATGGTGTCCGTATCGGCTATGAATCCTTCATACGTCGGTGATGTGATAACGACAGCTTCAGGCAGTTTATTTTTATTCTTTGCCTCCCTCAGCTTTGTCTCGACTTCTCCTGCTGATATGCATGCCGTAAGCCCGGTTCCGGGTATGGTCTCCCTTCGTAAAGGCAGGATTTCACGTTCTCCGATCAATGCTGCGTTATAAACGCTCCTATGAGCTCCCTCGTCCGCAAGAAACAGACTGCCTTTAGATACCAGCGCCGATATGGCGGACAGATTACCGCAGGTGCTCCCGTTTACCGAGAGAAAGGCCTTTTCTGCTCCGTACAGGCCGGCCAGTCTTGTCTCTATATCCTTTATCATACCCCGGGGATCCTGCAGATCGTCAAATCCGTCTATTTCGGTTATATCGTGTGTATAGACCTCACTCAGCCAGCTCCCGTTTTTTACGATATCCTCAGGGAGACTCGTCCTTTTATGTCCCGGCATATGAAACGGATAAAGCTCCGATCCCGCAAGAGCGGATAATGCATCGATCATATCCGCTTTCTACTCCTGTTCGTGAGGCTGCTCACCGGATCCGTCCGATCCTCCCTCTTCAGGTGCCTGTTCCTGCGTTTCGGTGGCCGCTCCTGTCTGGGCCGCCGCAAGAGCTGCTGCAGTTGCATCATCAAATCCCTGCTGCTTGAACAAAAACTCCGCTATATCCGTAGTCATGGGAATATAACCCTTTTGAGCGGCTGTAGCCATCTCTTCAAGTGTAAGCGTGGATATGGCCTCATCCTTTGTTATGCTTCCATATACAACTACCGGCTCTCCCTTCTCCACCTGATCGTAGATCTCTGCCGCTTTTGTCGTGGGGAGGTTCACACAGCCGTGAGATCCGTTCATATAGTAGATATGTCCGCCAAAAGCATCTCTCCAGGAAGCATCATGCAGTCCAATATTCCCGTTAAAGGGCATCCAGTATTTTACCGAAGACTGATATCCTTCTCCCACAAGTGTTGCATCTCTCTCTTTATAAGTTATGGCATAAGTACCTTCCGGAGTCCCGTTACCCTTAAAAAGCCCTCCCGAAACAAAATCAGTATCGTTTATCTGCTCTCCGTTCCGGTATACCCACAGATGCTGCTGTCCTATATTTATCTCAACATAAGTATTTCCTATATCATCTTCTCCGAAGCTTTTTCCTGTTCCGTAATATACGGGTTCAAGAGTGGCGCTTTCTCCCGTAAGGATCTGATCTATAAGCTGTTCCCTTGTAGATACCCTGTCCATCCAGTAGCCGTAATCCCCTCCGGCAACCGTTATTTCCTGCCCGTCATGAGTCGTAAAGCTCCTGTTTCTGCCGAAAGTATCGTATTTTGATGCAAGACCTGCAACATATTCCTTTGCCGGTGCTTCATTGACCGACAGCGTACCATCCTCCTTTGTATAAAGCCATCCTGAGATAGTGGAACCGTCCAGTGTTTCCGACTGGTCTCCGAACACATAGGTTATGTTCATTGACGCTATCCTGTCCTCCAGGGCAGGCTCCGGAACACTCATGGAATTATTCCCTGCCTGTGTATCATCGGGCGCAGTATCAAAAGTCATGGCATCGGGTTCTGTATCCGCCACATCCTCCTTTTCGACCGTCGATGCCTTTTCCTTGCCACAGCCCGTAAGGCACGCAGCAAAAGTCATTATCAAAGCAAGTATAGTGATTATCAGGATCCCTTTTTTATTCATTATTTCCGTTGTCCTGTACGCCTTTCGCTTCGGGATGTCTTGCTACATAGTTCTCAATAAGGCTGTCATACTTTCCCATCGACATTTCGATTATGGTCCTTATCCTGTCCGCAGACCAGATATCGCCCCTTGTAATAAGTCTTATCTTATCATAGAAAACCTTCAGATCTTTATCCTCGATAAGGTTTTCGTCCTCGTAAACGGAATCCCTGTATCCTTCCGGACATAACCTTCTTAAATGCCCTGCCCTCCAGGATTCCTGATATACGGCAGGCAGTCTCGACATAAGAGGATCTCCCAGACAGTAAGTATCGTTCAGATATAGATCCGAATTCTTATATACCAGGATACCCGCCGCATTGTCCAGTATATCTCCCCTGAAGCCGCATTCCCTGATGTAATCCGGTGAATCGTCATTCCAGGTATCCCTCCAGCAGGTCTTTCCCGTTCTGAGAAAGCTTCTCACATTATTGTAAAACCCGGTCGTGTCGAAATAGTATTCTCTCTCATCGGATATGCTGCTGGCAAACGAATGTCCGAAAAGGTATTGGGAACCTATACTCGTCCCGAAGGTGAAGGACCAGCACATGAGACCTATCACCAGTATGGAGAAGCTGGTTCTCATCCGGCGTATGGTATCAAAATAATCCTTTTCCCTGTTAAACATCATCGTCACGGAAAGGACCGATATGAAAAGCATCCCTGTAAAATGCCGGCCCATCATAAAATCTCCGCCGACACTTAAAAGATAAAGGGCATACCATAATATCCCCAGAGATGTGAGGATGTATTTGATCTTTCTTAATATGAAGGTCATAACAACGAAAGCCGCAGGTACAACCAGAACAACCGCATCATTCAGCAGCGTATACCAATAATACAGGATTCCGTGCTTTGCATAATCTGCCAGCGTTATTCCCGTACCGATCTTTACATAAGCCGTATTCGGAACAAAGGAACCGAAATAGATAAAGGAGAATATCTCCCATGCAAAAAAGGGACTGAGTCCTAAAAGACCCAAGCCGACGCATCGCAAAAAAGCAGTGTTTTCACGCTTAAACAAAAAGACGTACACTATCATTGGAATAAAAAGCAGAACGTTGTCCATACGGGTAAGCGCAATCCCTGAAAAGGTAAGTGCGAGAAGCAGCAGATGCTTTGAGTCAAAAAAATCCCGTTTCATATACTGCCATATGAATAATGCCATAAAGAGGAAAAGAAGGCTGTTTTCAAGACCGGAGGTAGTATATGACATGAAAGCTTTTGAACCGATAAAAGCAAAAAATCCTGTAAGAACCTGATCTCTGGTGCGGCATATATGGTAGGCAAAAATATAATAAGCCGCGGAGCTGTATACGACATCGAGGATCAGGGTCGTAAAATATATCTCTCGTGTGAAAGCATAGGGTATGGCACAGGATAAGGTATAGAGCGGACTGGTAGTTGAGCAGACCCTCTCCCCTATATTATACACAAAACCGTTTCCCTCCAGCAGATGCTTGACCATAACATATCCGTGAAAGGAGTCGTCGGACTGCCAGCCGAGCAAAAGGGCAAGTGCGGCAAAGAATAAAAATGTAAGAAACCTGCTCCTTCCCAGATCCGAGGCAAGGTCAGGTTTCTTCAGTTGTATTTTTATTTTTTTCATTTCAATATGTCTTCTTCTCTCAGCAGTCTGTTGTGGAAGGCTGTCTTAAAATATTTGAAATTATCGAAAAATCCGTTCTGGCTGACACCCTCTGTCCTGGCAGACCAGTGTCCCGGAACCTCTATGAATTTGACACCGAGTCGCAGAGGCTTAACGGCAGTTTCCAAAAAGAAAGGATGCTTTAATTCCTCCCATCTTATCGACTGCATAAGCTCGGTCGGAAAAATCCTGTAGGCATATGTCATATCCGTCAATCCCACCCCGTAGAGAAGTCCTATGCAGCGTTCAAAAACGAGATTGCATACGAGCTTTACCTTGTTATAGTTTTCAAATCCGCCGCCCTTCCTCCATCTCGATGCGGTTATTATCCTGTTCGGGTATTTTTTGGCTGCGGCGATAAAAGTCCTTATCACATCCGGGTCGGTCTCAAGATCGCTGGACATCATTACAACATGTGTTCCCTTTGCAAGATCTATTCCCTCTCTGATTGCTCCTCCCACTCCGGGAAGCTCCTGGTCGTGAATGTACATAGGGATATACCGCTCATAATCATGTATTATCTGTTCTGCCGTTTTTCTGGATTCCCCGGTTGTCCTGTCGCACAGCAGGAAGATAAACTCGCAAAGATCCTTTCTCCTGCATGTGTGCAGGATTTTTTCCACCGTCTGCCTCATGCTGTAGGTCTCATCCATGGCCGGCAGCAGGATAGTAACGTTTCCGTAGCTCATATTCTGCTCTCCCAGTCTGCGAAGACATCCTCAAGGGTCTGCCTCATGCTGTATGTTCTCGTATATCCAAGGGCTTTTATCTTTGTATCATCACCTAAAAGCAGCGGTTCATCCGCAACCCTGAAAAGTGACTTGTCGCTTATTACCTTTGCCTTTGTTCCGGAAATATCAACCAGCATATCCAGTATCTCCTGGATCTGGTAAGCCTTTCCGTTGCAGATATTATATGGTTCTGCTATATTTCCTTTATCCATGAGAAGGCGCATCGCCTTCACACCGTCCCTTACATCAATATAATCCCTGTAGGTCGTAAGATTGCCTACATGTATCTCCGGTGGAAGCTTTCCCGCCTTTATGAGAGCCAGCTGTCTCGCAAAATTCTGGATCGCTGTCGCGGGAGGATGTCCGGTTCCTACATGGATGAACATTCTGGGAAGATATACCTTCATACCGAAATTCAGGGCATACTGTCTCCCGAGGTTCTCCACCCCTGCTTTTGATACACCGTAAGGAGTATGCGGGGTCAGCAGTCTGTCCTCCTTCAGAGGGCAGTCTTCTTCCTTTATGTTCCCGTATTCGGCACTGGAGCAGGCAAGGAGCACCTTTGCTTCCGGAACGATCTCCCTGCAGCAGTAGAGAACGTTCAGAGTTCCTATATAGTTAGTATCATGGGTGATATATTCGAGATTCCATGAATCTCCGTTAAAGGCCTGTGCTGCCATGTGGATAACGACATCCGGCTTAAAATCCTTAAAGATCCGCATCAGGGCGTCTCTCTCCATGATATCGCAGCGCTTTATTTTATCATTCTGTATCGCTGCCATACGGCTTGATGCCGAATTTCTTGCTATCCCTATTACCTCGGCTCCTTCATCGATATAGCTTTTCATGAAATGAGAGCCGACCATGCCGGTCCCGCCTGTTACCAAAACCCTCATTGTATTTTTCCCCTTTTCTTTTCTGACATATGACTGTTTAATGCCTTTCGGGCTGAACAGCGGTTTCCTCTGATTCAGCTTCCGCCTCATAGGTCCCCCAGCTGCTCCCCGCTGATGCAGCTCCCTTTTCGTATGCGAAATAGAATATTTCTTTATCATCATCCATAAACGGCAGATCATCAAAGGTATAGAGTTTTTCGGCGAAATCCAGCTTGTTCCTCTTGTTGTTGAGCGTCAGGCTGTCATATCCCGTATAAAATACCGTTCCGTCATAATCCGTAGGACATACTACCGTTATGGTCTTTTTTATAATAGGTGCGTTTACTTCCTGATCGGTCTTGATCAGCACATCATAATGATCACTTCCGTTTGTGATCCTGACGTATCCGTCTATATCCGCCTTATTGTCATCCTCTGCTTCCGGCTGGTCGTTTTCAAATCCGAAATATGTGCCGGTATAGCGGTCAAATGCCCCGTCGGCTATGATGCCTCTTTCTCCGTCCGATTTGCTTATATCATATACAAAAGTAGCCGTTACGGTCTTATATCCATCCTGCAGGTTCTGATTCTCCGTGGATTCTGTAATGGTCACCTTTGAACTGACCTCCACCTCCTCGGTATCTTCTTCCCCGTCATTTATCATTGTTTTGAAAGAAAAGCTGTCAGCCGGATCGGAAAGCACCAGCCCGTTTTCGTCAAACCAGTCAGTGGTAGCTTCCTCTTTTTCGGTTTCCTCTTCCGTTTCTTCCTCGGTCACTTCCTCGGTTTTCTCCTCCGTTTCTTCTTCACTTTCCTTTGTCTCCTCTTCGATAGTATCCCCATCGCCGCTGCTGCTGATTTTTGATACGACAAAAACAACCGCGCCTATTACGAGCAGGGCTGCGAGAATGATTATGATTATCGTCTTGGGATCGATCCCTCCTCCGGATGTCTTTCGGGGAGCACCTGCTTTTCCTTTCTTTGGAAGTGTTGCGCTGCATCTGGCACAGTATTTTGCATTATCAGGATTATTTTCACCGCAATGTGGACAGATCATATTATTCTTTCCTTTCTTTTGAAACTTAACAGACCTTATTTTATATCATATTCTGAAATAAATAAACCTGATTATTCCGGACACTTTTGACAAATACATCTTTATCGTCAAAAATAGACAAGGAACGATATAAAAGAAAGGATACGCAGCTGACCATGAAAAGCAAAAATGATCTGCGAAGTCTTCTGGAATCCATAGACCACAGGGGATATCCGAATTACAAAAGCACTAAAGGCGATTACAGATTTGAAAGATATATATTACACATAGACCATGTCCAGGGAGATCCTTTTGCTTCACCGTCACGTCTTACCATCGAAGTCCCCGGCGATACGGCAGGCTTTCCGCCGGAATTCAGGATGCTTAAGCACCGAAGGATAGCCCTGCAGGATATATTGCTCAGGTCATTCTGTGAAGAAACCCGTAAAGTCAGCCACCTGGCAAAAGGATCAGGAAAAAGCGGTGCGATAGATGTTACAAAGCCCGGACAGGAGATATTAGAGCGTAGCGACTGCTGTATCGACCGCGATAAGGGTACGGTATTTCTTCGTTTCAGAGCCGGATTTCCCGCAAACGGGAGGACCATCAATTCACGGGAGCTTATCAGGATGCTTTTTGATCATATACCCGGATGCGTGGATAAAGCTCTGATCAGCAGAAAGGAAACCGAAAAATC
>CACZRA010000021.1 GCA_902783395.1 uncultured Lachnospiraceae bacterium | reverse complement strand
TGAGAGATTATGGCGAAAGTCCGCCTTTTATTTATTTCATTTGATATATCAGAACCCAAGACCTGATCCTCCGATTACAGTTTGATGATTTCATAGCGCTTACTATAACAAAACACTGCCTTCAAAACAATTGAAATATGATCAGGTTATGTCTTTTCAAACCCCCTGATTTAAGTTATTATAAAAATGAGGCATTTCCTTTTGTAGGTTTATTGCTTTTCGCCATACAAAAGGCAGGTGTCTTTTTTTATGGATAACGGGGGACATACGACAAAAGAAAAATCCATGCTGCTTGCTGAAAAGACAGGTTTTTCCCATTGGGGCATCTTTCCGGCATCAGGCATCAGGATCATAAAAGAAGTAAGGCATATGTGTGCATCTGATAAATGCCATATGTACGGCAGGAACTGGAGCTGTCCTCCTGCCTGCATAACGCTTGATGAGGCTGAAAAAAAGATTTCCGGTTTCGTATGGGGTATCCTTATGCAGACCACTGGATATCTTGAGGATGTCTTTGATTATGAGACAATGCAGGAGACGGAAAGCAGGCATAAGAAAATGCTTCGTACCTATGCCGAAAGCCTCGACCGGACGGAAGATCATCTGATACTCGGGAGCGGTGCCTGCTCCCTTTGCGAAGAATGTACCTGTCCTGTCAATCCCTGCAGGATGCCGGATAAAATGACATCCTCGATGGAGGCATACGGCATAATGGTTGCAGATGTCTGCTCTTTAGCAGGGATGGCATATCATTACGGGGATTGCACTGTCACTTACTCTGGATGTGTGCTTTTCAGATAGCCCCGGAAAACAGGGTTTAGGTCATCATTTTCAGAAAGGAGAAGGAGATGAAATACAAGGCCGATTGGGAAGAAACAAAAAAGAAATTTGCTGATTACTGGAACCATTGCAATACAGGCAGACCCCTGATGCATATCGTAGCCCGAAGGCCGGAATACGAGCACCTTGCAAAAGTACCTCATCCCGAAGGGAACTATCACGACCAGATATGCCAGGGTCTTGATTACGACCTCGATGATTCTCTGAAATGGACTGATATGCAGGACAAATACCAGAATCCCTCAAAGCTCGTAGGACGTTACAGGAGATTCTGTGAGACCCACGAATTCCTCGCGGAATCATTTCCAAATCTCAATGTTGATTTTGGACCGGGATCGCTGGCAGCCTATCTTGGAGCGGATATAGGTTTCGGAGAGGATACTGTCTGGTTCATCCCCTGCTTTAAGGATGAGGACATGTTCTGGGAAGACGATATCCCAGAGCTTGCGTTCGATCCTGAAAACAGCTGGTTCAAAAAGCACCTTGATGTAGTGAAGAAATGTCATGAGCTTGCAGGAGACGACTTCTATATAGACATCCCCGACCTCATGGAAAACATCGATGTGCTGGCATCCTTACGAGACACCTCACTGCTGCTCATGGATCTTGTAGGTGAGGACGAGGAAATAGTACGAAGGGTAGATCAGGTCACAAAAGCGTATTATCCTGCAATGCAGGCGATGTATGATGCATGCAGGGATGCAGACGGCGGAAGCGCATATACAGTCTTCCAGGTATGGGGGCCCGGAAAATGCATAAAGCTTCAATGCGATGCCGGGGCCATGATATCACCGGAGATGTTCCGCACTTTTGTGTTGCCATCCCTGAAGGAGCAGGCAAAATGGGGCGATCAGGTTCTTTATCATCTGGATGGACCTGACAACATCAGACATCTGGATGCGATACTTGAATGTGACGGTATAGATGCCCTGCAGTGGACAAGCGGCGACGCCGGTCCCGACGGCACTCTTCCGGACTGGGATCAGATTTATGATAAAGCCGTTGCAAAAGGCCTCTCTCTCTGGATCAAGGTATACACAGGTGAGACTGTGGACGACTGGATCAAAAACGTAGATCGTGTGGTACAAAAATACGGTTCGGCAAGGACCTTCTTCTTCTTCCCTGAGATGTCCCATGATGAAGCAGAAAAGCTTATCTCATATGCCGACGAGCATTGGAGCGATGTCAGGGGAAGCTACATCGAAGAGCTGGGGTTATAAATGGATCTTCTGGAAAGACTGAAAGAGCAGCTGTTCTACTATCATAATGCCACCTCCATACCCCTGGAGCTTTGTGATGAGAACGGGAATACCATACAGTCTTTTTCGAGTGAATTCAGGTACTGCACCATGGTGCGGGAAGCCTGCGGGGACCGGAGTTTCTGCGGTCGTATGCACAATGAAGGAGCGGATCAGTCAGATGAGATCGAAGACGGCTATATCTTCTCCTGTCCTGCCGGACTTGTACATTTCGTAGTACCTGTAAAGATTGCAGATGGAGAGGTCTGTCATATACTTGCGGGACCGATCGCGATGGAATATCCTGATATATCCGTGATAGACAATGTGATCAGGGGCTATGATCTGTCGCTGGATATCAGGCAGCGTCTGTATGCTGCATTGAATACCATCCCCATCGTCGAGCCTGTCAGGATACAGCATCTTTGCAAACTCCTATTTGCACTGGTGGATAATCTGACCGGAAATCCACCCATTAACGAAACGGTTCTGTCCTCGGTATATGATATGCCTCCTGTAGCGATACCAATAGTTCAGAAGGCAGTTTCATATATAGATGATCATTATCATGAAGCCCTGAGGCTTGAACATGTAGCCGCCTATGTGGGTCTTAATCCGTCTTATTTTTCTACTGTGTTCAAGCGTGAGCTCAACATCAATTTCTCAAATTACCTTACACAGAAAAGGATCGAAGAGGCCTGTAAGCTGCTTCTTCGATCCAATCTTTCATTGTCTGATATCGCAAACGAGACAGGCTTTGAAAGCCAGAGCTATTTCTCGCAGATATTCAGGGAACACACCGGCATGTCTCCGAGAGAATACAGAAAAAAGAATTCATAGACCATATTCTTCCGGAAGATAGCGTTTCCCGCTCAGTTCTTCCTTCATTTCAGATATGAATTTCTCCTCATCCTCCGGTATATCCTCTATCTGTTCATTCAGCATCTCAAGCCAGTTCTCCTCACGCTCGTCTAAAGTCAGCTCTTTATTCCCTACTGCTCTGTCAAGTATTTCAAGAGCTTTATGTGCTGTGTGCAAAGTACGGAGAAAAGGATCCTGCGTCTTTACAATTTCCTCAGATATCTCAAATACCACATCGGGCTTCATGATATATGCCTGAGGATCAAGATAACAGTCGGACTCAACCAGAAGATCACGCATGAGCTTTGCCTGGCCCTTCTCGGAAGCCTTATTAAGCAGTCTGCAGTCATATATAAGCTGCTCCATGGAAACCTCCGGAGCGAATCCCGAAAGAAGCTTTACCTGCTGAACGGATTCATTACTCCAGGTATCAGCTACGGAGAGTGCTATGTTGCCTATAGGACTGAAATGAGCACAGGCTGCTGACTTCCCTTCAAGTGCTATGGGCGTCCCAGTGATCGCCTTCAGATATACATTTTCATAAGCGCAGTCCTTGCTGGGTCCCACTGCTCCGTTCTCTATGGCTACGAGTGCCCTTGGTGCCGCTACTGCACGCATCACAGCAGCATATACTTTAGGCAGGAATCCCTGCTCCGCAAGCACCATTGATGTGTTGGCAAATCCGCACGCCGAGTCCCCTGCAGCTATGGAGCCAGTCTCTTCTGCAATCTTCGATATATTGCTCCAGAGCCATTTCATATCCCTCGCGCCCAGACATCCAAGTGCAAAGATCGAGGTCCGGAGATCAGCATTCACTATAGCCTCATCATTTATCTCCTTACCGCCCGTTGACTCTATGGATAGAAAATCCGCACCTTCCTTTGCTGTCTCAGTGAATATCTTAAGCATTGATTCCCAGTATGAACCACTCCTCATGACCGGCGGCCTGTTCATCTCCCGAAGGTCATTGGGCGTCATACGGAATACGCTTTTAAGACCATGCTTTTCCTCATACTCATACATTGAGCTGCGCAGAATCTTAAATATCTCTATCCCCCATTCCGGATGCTCTGTATACTGCGGCAGTGTCTCAAACTCCACCACTATCCCGGGTGCGTGGAGATGCATGGCCTTTTGCAGCACTCCTTCTATTATCTCCTTATATATCTCCTTCGCCTTGGGAAGAGTTTCCGCAGTCGCCTCCATAGCCGGAAGAGTGAAATTGATCTCAGGATAGATAATGCCACCTCCGATCACCATCCCATTCCTGCACTTTACGGGATTGGGACATACACCGTAAAGAAAATCGTCGACTGAATCATATGCGAGACCGGTAAACTGCCTTGGTGTCATGCTCTGTCTCCTTTCTTCTTTTCGAGATACTTCTTTGCATGCTCTGCTGCACTTGCGGCATCAGAGGTATAGCAGTCAGCTTTTACTTCATCTGCAAATGCCTGTGATACAGGTGCTCCCCCTATCATGATATGATATTTTTCTCTCACTCCCTGATTCTCAAATTCCCTGATCACATCAGCAATGGCAGGCATGGTCGTCGTAAGCAAAGCGGAAAGAGCTACGATATCAGCATTCACTTCTTCCGCTTTCTCCACGAATTTTGCGTCAGGCACATCGATACCAATATCGTAGACATTAAGGCCGGCTCCCCTCATCATCATAGCCACCAGATTCTTGCCTATATCGTGAAGATCACCCTTGACAGTACCTATGACAACGGTCCCCACAGGCTCGATACCTGACTCTGAAAACAGCGGTTCTATTATCTTAACCCCCGCCGACATGGCTCTTGCCGACATAAGCATCTCCGGTACAAATATCCTGTTGGCGCTGAAATTTTCACCGACTATACCCATAGGTGCGATAAGCCCCTGCTCCAGTATGTCCTTTACCGGCACATCCTCTTCCAGTGCCTGATTGACCAGAGTCTTTACATCCTTTACTTTTCCTTTCTGTATCGCTGCTGATAATATTTCAAAATCCATACTTTTACCTTTTACCCTTTCTCCGAAAATAACGGTGCCTTAACACTTTCCTGAAAATCCTTCTGCTACAGTCAATTATGAAGTTTAACGCTGAAAAAGTATGTCAAAGTGTTTGGAGGTTTTATAATAATTCAGATGATAATACCGGATTAAAAAGAGAATACCGATAAAGATTGTTATAATTTTTATTGTTTTTTTCAGATGCGGATGAATCTCGGCCCGAAAAGGGCCTATTTATCATCGTCACAGACAGATGAACCACAGAGCAGAATCTGTGTTATCATATTGAATATGTTAAGATACTGTACCAGCTGTAAAAAAGATTTTGATTTTGA
>CACZRA010000020.1 GCA_902783395.1 uncultured Lachnospiraceae bacterium | reverse complement strand
TGCTGTATGACAAGAACGGGACAGTCATTGTTTCCGACTCTACATACAAAGGGCTGACCCTGTCCACGGATCCGGAGGACCCTTCATACCAGTTCAGGCAGCTGCTTTACGGAACTCCTTACGTGCTGGAGACTGAGCCGGACGAGGACTATCTCGAGAAGCCTTTTATTTATGTCGGAAGCCTTGTGACGGATGAAAAGGGCGATCCTAACGGCTTCGTACAGCTTGCCGTGGATCCCGCTTTTCTTTCAAAACCTGTTGAATCATTATCTAAGGAATATGTTCTGTCCACATACAGCGGTACTAATTCTTCCCATGTATTTGCGGTTGACATGCAAAGCGCTACTTACAGCTATCACCCGAGAAAATCCCGGATAGGCAAGGCTGTCGCGGATTACGGGATCACGCAGAAAGCCTTAAGGGATGGATATGCGGGATATATCACAGTAAGGGGAGTGAAGTATTTCTGCGTATCGGCCGCGGCGAATTCCGAATACGTCTTTGTCGTTACGCCTGCGTCAAACCTGCTTTCCGGGATATACCGGATATCTTTCTTTACTTTCTTTCCGTGTTTTGCTGCCGTATGCCTGTTTTACCTGCTGCTCCTGCGTGAATTCAGCCTTTCAGCAGCCGCCGATATTAATTCCGGTGCCATCGAAGAGGCGGAGTTCCGGTCGGAGGAGGTTCTGAAGGTTTTCCTTAAAGGAGCTATCTTTGTTTTCTCCGGCGTGGTATTTATTATATATATATTAAGAGATAAACTGCTCCCGAAGGATTCCATATTCTCCCATATCATGGGGAGCGTATGGGAAAACGGGGTCAACCTGTTTTCCATTACCTGGTGTGTCATATGCATATGTTCCGTAGGCTTTGTAACGATATGCCTTACAACGCTGCTCCTGCAGCTTGGTAATTCCGCGAGTGCGCGGACAAAGACAATGAGCCGGATGCTCATAAGCCTCATCAGGTATGCGGCCATCATAGGCATTGTTTTCTGCTGCGCGAAAAAGCTCGGCGTCGAAACGGATACCCTCCTTGCATCTGCCGGAATACTCACAGTTGTCATAGGTCTCGGTGCGCAGAGCCTTACGTCAGACGTATTTGACGGTCTCTTCATCATCATTGAAGGGTCGTTCCATGTCGGTGATGTGATATCAGTGGATGACTGGCGCGGCAAAGTCCTTGAAATAGGCATCCGCAATACAAAGCTTCTGGATCTGGATAACAACAACACCAAGATAATCAATAACAGCGCCTTAAAGAAGGTCCAGAATCATTCCCTCAATCCGGAGGGCATCTTCCTGTCAATAGGCATCGACTATGATGAGAAGCTTAAGGATATAGAAGAGATCATCATGCGGGAGATGCCGGTCGTCAGAGACAATCTGCCTCTTGCGGTTGAGGGTCCTGATTACCTCGGAGTAGACGCTTTTGAAGACAGCGCCGTCATACTCATGTTTTCGGTAAAATGCAGGATTGAGGACTACTATAAGGTAAAAAGAGGCCTCAACCGGGAGCTCAAGCTCATGTTTGACCGCAACGGCATAAGCGTGCCCTTTACCCAGGTTGTCATCAGTGAACGGGATGGGAACGAAAAACAGACAGGCACGTCAGGATTATGATATGATACAAACGAGTGTTTCAGTACTTCTGGCGGCTTAAGCATAAATAAAAAATGGAGTTAAGGGGATATGGAAAAGAAAAGATCACTTAGACAAAGCATTATGGTGCGCTGCACCATATTCATTGTCCTGCTTTGCATTCTTCTTTCCGTCGCTAATTACTTCGGATACAGGAGCGCCCTGTATAAGATGTATGAGGAATATATCACGGATATGCTGAATTTCGCGGCCTCTAACATAGATGTTGATGATATGAAGGAATGCCTTGAGACCGGGAAAAAGTCAGATAAATTCAACCAGACCCAGATTTTATTTGATAACATAAAGGATACTTACAGGATCGATTATATCTATGTGATAATCCCTCAGAATACCGAGCCCCTGGATAATATCATGAATGTCATCGCCGGTATGTCATCATATGAAAAAGAGAATGTTCCGGAGAATGAGGTGACTCTCGGTGGACTTACAGGAGACGACTATACGGTGGAAACGGCAACCAAGTACTATAACGCTGCAGATCATCCCGGGGAGATCGTATTCTTTGAGGAGTGGGCTGACCGGTGGGGGAGTGAATATACCGGCATCCTCTCTCTTTATGACTCAGACGGCAACTATTTCGCGGAGCTCTGCGTTGATATCGAAACTAATGAGATCCATAAGGAGATCAGACTCAATGTGATCACCAACATGGTGATAATCATAGTGCTGGGTGCAGTGTTCATCATAATGTTCATTGCATGGTCAAGGAAGGACATCACCGGACCTATACAGATAATCGAAGAAAAGGTTGTCGGTTTCGCCAGCCGGAGCCACGGACAGACTGATCCTAATGAACTGATCATCGAAATGCCGGATATCAATACAAAAAACGAGCTGCAGTCTCTTTCCGAGGCCATCGTCAAGCTGTCACAGGATATGAGAAATTATCTTATCAATGCACTCTCCGCAAGCAACGAGGCAGCCGAGGCACATAAAAAAGCGAAAGAAATGACCGAGCAGGCAAACAGGGATCCTCTTACAGGGCTTTTGAACAAGGGGGCGACCGAGGAGGTCATTTCCATGCTGCTCTCTAATGAAAGCACGGGCAAGGAATCAAGTGCCCTGATGATGATCGATGTGGATAATTTCAAGGGGATAAATGACAACTTCGGACATTCGTCCGGAGACAAGGTACTGGAGACGGTAGGCCGTATCATACACAACAGCTTCAAGGGTAAGGATGTGATCGGAAGGGTCGGCGGAGACGAATTCATGGTGCTGGTCAGGGACATTGATTCACCGGTTACTGAGGAGAGACTGGCAGACAGGCTTGAGTATACCGTAATGCACGCCTTCGAAAGCGAGAAATATGCTGACAAGGTATCACTCTCCATAGGCATCTCACTGTATCCCAGGGACGGAAGGACCTTTGAGGAGCTGTACCGTAAGGCTGACAAGGCTCTCTACTATGTAAAGAACCACGGGAAGGCATACTACCATACATATAATCCCGAGACTGACTGAGGAAATCTGATACTTGATAACGATCAACGACAAAAATCTTTGTGAGAACTGCTTCATGGAAACGGACAGGGAGCCTTGTCCGTACTGCAGCTTTGATAAGAGCAATAATGTGAATGATGCTGCTACGCTCGCAATGGGAAGCGTGCTTGACGGACGCTATATGATAGGCGGGGTCATAGGAAAGGGCGGCTTCGGGATCACATATCTGGCCTATGATATCAAGCTTGAAAAACGTATAGCAGTGAAGGAGTACTATCCCAGAGGCATTGCTCTCAGAGGGCATGACCATGTTACGGTATCTGCGGCTGATGCTGATTCGGAAAAGACTTTCAGGGACGGTGCAGACCGGTTCTACAGGGAAGCCGAGCTTGTTTCCCAGTTCAACGGAAATCCCAATATCGTAAACGTGTATGATTTCTTCCGGGAGAACGACACGGTTTATTTCACGATGGGGTATCTTAGCGGTGAAACGCTGAAGACATATATCAATAAAAGAGGCAGTATTACCGAGGGGCAGGCGATGAGCGTTTACAAGTGCGTTACCAACGCCCTGCTCATCACACACAGCATGAACATACTGCACCGGGATATTTCACCTGATAATATCATGCTGTGTGATGACGGCACGATAAAGCTTCTTGATTTCGGCGCTGCAAGACAGGTGATAGCGGAGGAATCACACAGCCTCTCCGTAATACTGAAGCAGGGCTATGCTCCTTTGGAGCAGTACCAGAGAAAGGGGAAACAGGGTCCCTGGACAGACATTTATGCGCTGGGAGCCACTGTTTATACGGCCCTGACCGGTGACCACCTTGATGATCCCATGTCCCGGATGGAGGATGACAGCAGCTTTGAAGGAAACAGACACGGGATATCTGAGGGGCTTTGGGGCATCATCAGAAAATCCACGATGCTTAAGATAAGTGAGCGTTATCAGGATATCGTAGAGCTGAAAAAGGACCTTACGTCGGTAAAGATAAAGGAAGAGCCGTTTTCAAATGTCGGAATACCAGCAGCGGACAGGAAAGTCTCCGGAGGGAGAGATGTTCATGAACCGGGGCATCAGGATGATGCCGCTCCTTCGGGTGATACAAATGAGACCGTGCTGCTGGAGGATACTCCCGTCAGTTTCGGCAGCGAAACAGTCCTGCTTGACGGCAGCAGTATCACAGATCCCCGGATAACGGTATTTGAGAATACCGGGGCCTCTGAAAAAGGACGTGATCCTGACATAAGAAGGGCGGCGGATTATGGACAAGATCAAAGCGACAGGACGGCCCGCAGAAATGCTCCGGAAAAGAAATCCACGGGGAAGAATACGGCATTGATCGCCGCTCTGGCTGCGGTAGTCCTTGTAGTGCTGACAGCAGCCGTGACGATCCTGGTGACCGGGAATAAAAAAGAAGATGATACAGATCCGGACAGCGTAACCGCTGAAGAAGCCACATCGGAACAGGCTGAAGAAGTCACATCAGAACAGGCTGAAGAAGTCTCATCGGAACAGGCTTCGGAAAATGACGACACCGGGCAGGATACGGTTGAAACCGGGGAGTGCGGGGAGGACGCCCGATGGACATTTGAGAACGGGACTCTGACCATATCCGGAACCGGTGAGATGGATTCTTATAACGGCCTGTCTACACTTGACAGAAAACCGCCCTGGGGAGATTTCAGGGATGATATCACTACTCTTGTCATAGAGAACGGGATCACTTCCATAGGGTCTTATGCTTTTGAACGATGCAGAAACATGACAGAGGCAAGGATACCATCCAGTATAGAAAAGATCGGCCTGTACGCCTTTCAGGACTGTGAGAGTCTTGAAGAGGTGAAGCTGCCTGCGGGAGTGGATTATAAGAGTACCTTTGCTTTTCAGGGCTGTGATGTAAAAATATCGGTCAGAAACTGAGCAGATACCAGAAAAAGCCATAGCCGGGAAGCTCGACATCCTGAAGCGAGCTGACGGTCTCTCCCGAAAGCATATC
>CACZRA010000019.1 GCA_902783395.1 uncultured Lachnospiraceae bacterium | reverse complement strand
TATTTTGCTCCGTTGTTTGCACGTTCCTTTGAAACATTCCTGTAATCGACGGATCTTATATTCAGATTCAGGTGTGAACAGCCGAGGGATCTGTGATATACGGATCCGTTTTCCGTGACATATACCATTTCCTCCTCAGTTTCATCCGAAGAACCGGAGCGGGTATTGTCGTAGCCGGTAAAAGCTCTTATCCTTACCCTGTCTACAGCATAGGGGTCATATGTACCAAGAAGGTCAAAGGGAACATTTATACGATAACGTTTTACAAGATCAATGATATCATCGCCGTCATGAATGACAGACAGAGCATCGGAGACAGGGTTGTCACCGATCGCTTTTTCGCCGAGATAGGCGTATTTTGCACATTTATAGGCTTTTTCGGCAAGCTCTGCCGTGTTGGCTGATGATATTCGGACGGCATCCGTAAGATACATGACGGACAGCATCGCAAAAAGAAATATGGGAAGCACGAGGGCTGTTTCCACGGTAATACTGCCGGAAAGGGATCTCCCGGATTTTTGAAGGAGGGTGAACGTATGGTTTTGTTTTGATATCTCTTTTTTCCGCATTATTATTTTATTATGGGGGTTATAGTATGTATGGATCGGGAGATCCCTTTTCGAAAGTATTGCCTTCAGGTATTCAGAAGTCGCTGAGATAACTCATTTTTCTGTCTATGGTAAGCTTCAGTTTTCTTTTGAAGGACATAACAGCGCTTACCGAAACATATTCAACACAGCCGTCCATACGGAAATGTGAATTGCCGGCGGTATTTCTTAAGTTCATCTCTATTATGTCCATGGCTCTCATGCATTTATCTGTTTTATTCTCAAGGTACATAAACACCCTGAGATAATCTTCATAGGAAAAACCGGTTCCGGTCTGTCCTGTAGGCTTTGCAGAACTGCGGATGGAGATCAGTCCTGTCAACGGCATCTTCCAGTCGGCGTCGGTTTTGACCAGCGGAACTCTTTCTCCGGCAAGGAGCCTCACCATGTCCGAGACACTTTCACCGTAAGCCCACGCCAAAAGAATCAGATAGGTTAAAGGTTCTGCCGCTTCGGGATTCAGACAGAAATCACAGATCAGCTCCACGATGGGTTCTATGGTTTCTTTTCTGGCCTGATCAGTCAGAATAAACGCGGCGCAGGCTCCGTATCGAAGAAGCATGAGTCTGGTCACGGCTTCTCTGAGGTTGGCTTTGTCGGAGCCCTTACCGTAAAGGATGTACTCAAGTTCATAGTCAGCTCCCTTATCGGTATGTTCATCTGTGTACGATGTGCATTTGTCAAAAAGGTATTCGTCGAACATAAGCTCTGAAAGCGCGCTTTCCGTATCGACGTTTCCGCCGTGGATACCGGTCCCTTTTTTTATGCTCCGATGCGAGATGAGCGATGATGTATCCAGAGATTTTTCCGATACTCCCTTTGTTCCCATGATAAACAGGACCAGACCTTCTCTGTCATCGAATACATTTGCTGCGGGGTTTTCGGGGATCCTGTAGTCGATGTCGTTTAATTCCGCCTCAAGCTCCTTGCGTTTTTCATCGGGATGCCGGTCTTCGATGCCGCTTTTTTTATAGCTTTCTACCAATGAACCGGTTTTGCCCGCAAGAGCCTTTGCGGCACTTATTCCATGCAGATCCTCAAAGGCCTGTATCGCCTGTCTCTTAAAGACACGTCCGGCCGCATCGCTGGCATAAGATGCTTCGACTATATCCAAAGAATCAAGATTGAGAGAAGTGAGATCAGCCGGGGGTACGATCGAAAAAGTTCTTTTTGAAGGATCGATATTATAGCTTATATAGTCCTTCATGTGTTCTTTGAGAGCATCCAGCGAGGGTGTGCCGCTTCCGTAGGAGGTGTCAATGAAATACAGGTCGTATCTGTTAAGCAGTTCCCTGTTATATTCGGCAAAGACGGATTCAAGCGACATGTCCGTCGCCAATTCACATTTCATTCTGGATGCCGCATAGGCGGCGCTTTCCGTCATTCCCAGGATAACCGAGAGCATGAGCGTCAATATGAGACTGAGAAAAACCGTTATGGTTCCTCTGAACCTGTATTTCATTTATCCTCCTTATTGGATTTGTCCTACTACACTTGCTTTGCTTTGTCGTTTATTGTCTTGAAGATGCTGTTTACCAGATCGGTAAGCTGTTTTTTGAATATGAGAACCAGGCCGATGAGAACCACCAGAATAAGTATCATTTCCACAGTACCGATACCGTCTTCTTCTCTGACAAAGCTTTTCATTGTCTTCAGCATGCCGCTTCCTCCTTTCCTTATATATTTTTGATGCAGGGGACAAAAGTCTCTTTTTGTCCCCGGTATCTTTATCTATGTACAGATGTCTTATATATGACACCGGACATACTGTTAATGTATTGAAAAAGACATGAAAGCCGGAACGATGATGATGATCATCACAACGGAGAGCATCATAGCCATGGGCAGAAGCAAAAGGGTTCCGGCCTCCTCCCCGCGCTTTCGGGCGTTGGCCTTACGCTCTTCAAAGGCGTCTCTTACTTCTTTTTCAAGCTCCGGCAGAAGCCCCGCACTTCCCTTTTTTATATTCTGTGAAAAAAGGGCTCCGAGCTTTGTATATCTCTTGACCGCACATCTTTTTCCGAAATCCAGATATGCTTCATATTCGCTCACTCCGCTCTTCATGCGGTAAACTGTTATCAGCATTTCTTCACAGGCAAACGAGGTTCTGTCAGAAGAACGGTTTTTGTAATCTGATGCCACCTTTTCAAAGGCGGCTCTGAGAGTCAGTCCCGCTCCGATGAGAAGAGTCAGTTTGCTCACTATCTCGGGATAGTCCAGCAGCATTTCCCGTTCTCTTTTTGCAACCTCGGCTTTGAGGTCACGATCCTTTCCCGTGTAGATAATAAAGGCTGCAAATACCGAGATCAGCAGAATGAAGATCCAGGTATGCGGCAGGGATCTTTCATAAGTGAGTGAATGTCCGTCAACCGTATCCGGGAGGGCCTGGGATTCTTCGTTGATAGTCCTTTGGGCATATTCATTAATGCTGCGGTCTATATCATATGAGAGCTTATCCTCAGGATCCCTGTACATCGGGTATACCCTGACAAAGAAGCTGTATTCTTCACTGTATCCGTCATAGGAAAGAACAGCCGAAAGCTTCACGGGCCGGCCTGCTTCGTCATGAAAGTCTTCCTGTATATGTCCGTTCATATCAAGAACCTCATAGTCGTCAATCATCCACTCTATGGAAACAGGATAGTTATCCGCGCAGGCGGGGAGGACAAGATCGTGGTCTATATGATCGACTGAGGAGTTTTCACCAAGAATGCGGGACTCCAGTTCTTTTCCGGTTTCCGCGAAGATCTGCCGGATCTCTTTTTCCGTATAATGTCTTTCTTCAACGTTTATAAGTTTATTCTTCTGCAGAAGCTTTCCGTCTGCATAAAGGTCGACCGGTATGCTTTTCTCTCCGGCTCCGCCCGCACTCCTGTCAATAAGATTGTTTTCTATCCCTCCCGACTCTCTGCTGTCCGCAATAAACACAGCGCCTGACAGGACCAGCCCGAGTGTCAGTACGGCGAGTATCATACCTATCTTTTTTTCATAGTATTCTTTTGTAAGTCCCGCTCCGGGAAGACCGGGATGCAGCAGCATCTGTTCTTCGCGTATGGATTCGGTCTCCTTTGGGGTGAAGAACCTGAGCAGGATCCCTGCAAGACGATAAAAACAACGCATATCTAAACCTCAATGTTTATGATCTTTTCCGCGGTT
>CACZRA010000018.1 GCA_902783395.1 uncultured Lachnospiraceae bacterium | reverse complement strand
TGAAAAAATGGAACGATGAGGATCCGGATTATACGCTGGAGATAACCTTCAAGATCATGCCTTACGAAGATCTGCACGCTGTCCTCAGTTCAGCCCTTGATTCGGGCGGGGAGATACCGGATATCTGCGATGTCGATGCCTACAGATTTGCGGAGATCTCGGACAGGGCACCGGAATGGTTCTATCCTCTCGATGTCGCATCCGCACCCTATATCTATGACATGCATCCCGCGAGAATGGATGCTTATAAGCTTGACGACGGCAAAAGATACGCGGTCCCTTTCAGGATGGGAGCCTGTGTGCAGTATTGGAACATGGAGCTTCTGGAGCTTGCGGGCATCACGCAGAAGGAGGTGGATGCCGTCAAGACCTGGGAGGATTACAAGGCGATAGGAGAAAAATTCAAAAAAGCTCCCGGGATGAGCGGCAAGTATTTCACGGCGGTCAATCCCGACGATGCGGTGTGGCCGATGCTGGCTCTTGCGGAATACAGCGAGGATACGGAGAATGTAGGCTCTGCCGTTTCCAAAATGACTGAAACATATAAGGCCTGGATAGACGAGGGATTGGCGAAGGAGTCGGAGGACATCACTGCCGATGTCAAAGCAAGGCATATGGCATCCTTTACGGGGAGTCTTGCCTTCATGGACACCTTTGTACAGGATCTGCATGATGAATACGGTAAATGGTATATCACGAAGTGCCCGGTATTTGCCGACGGCCAGCCCTGCTCGGTCTGTCTTGACGACACTCCGACGGTCATAACGGCCGGGAGCCCGTCAGCCGCTCTGGCGGCGGATTTTATCTGCTACGCCAAGATGTACAACGATAACGCCAAATCCGTTCTCTGGCCGGATCTTTCCTATGATGTATGCAACAAGACCCTCTGGGAGGACGATTCGTTTGCACACGATGTCACCAATGAGTATGACACATTCTTCAGAAATTACCCCTATGATGTGCTTAAGGAGATAGAGGACAGGATTGCGGCAGTGAAGCCCTGATCCGCACGCTGTGGAGATTGTGTTTGGCTTAGGGAACGGTTATAATGGGAAAACTATAATCTATAAGGAAGGAATAAAGAGTATGTTTAAAAGGATTTTTGAGATAACGGGAAATGTTGCCATAGTGACCGGCTGTTCATCAGGCCTCGGGGTCCAGATGGCCAACGCTCTTGCAAATCAGGGCTGTAAGATAGTAGCGATCGCACGCAGAATGGACATGCTTGAGCAGGTATGCAAGGACATAGCCGAAGAGCACGGAGTTGAAACCCTTCCCATCCGCTGCGATATCACGAAAACGGATGAGATAGAAGCCACGGTCAAAACCGTCATGGAGCGCTTCGGCAGGGTGGATATCCTGGTCAACAACGCCGGAACGGGTGCCGTGGATCATGCGGAGAATATAACCGACCAGCAGTTCCAGAAGGAATTTGATGTGGATCTTTTCGGAACATTCAAGTTTGCCCGCGCGGTAGCGAATCAGGCCATGATCCCCGCGAAATACGGCCGGATAATCAATATTGCGTCCATGTACGGACTTGTGGGAAATAAGGTAGCGGGATCAGCTCCGTACCACGCTGCAAAGGGCGGGGTGGTGAATCTTACAAGAGCCCTTGCGGCAGAGTGGGGAGCATACGGCATAACGGTCAATTCCATCTGTCCGGGTTATTTCTATACTCCGCTGACTACGGAGACTCTGAACAGTGAATTCTTCCAGCAGAACGCGAAAACAATGATCCCTCTGGAGCGCTACGGAAACGAAGGAGAGCTTGATACCGCCGTGGTATTCCTCGCTTCTCCCAATTCCTCCTATGTAACCGGGATCGCCCTCCCGGTAGACGGCGGATATACTTGCATGTGATAATAGAATCGCGGGAGCTGCGACAGCAGCGGAGCGATTCGTGGTATTATCAAAAGTGAAGAGGGAAAAAGCTCTCATGCCAGCATGAAGAGCATATAATAGAAGAAAGGGTGTATGGTCATCGGCCACACACCCTTCATCTTTGATTTACCCGCTTCATTGACGGAAATCTCCTTTCATGTCCTGACATTTTCCCTGAGTTACGTTCCTTTGTCGTACCGCCCGGCCGATCCTTTTTCAGTCTTGCAGCAGAGTCTACGGGATCCGCTTGCTCCGCAGGACTTTATTTGTTTGTTACTCATTATATCGGCAGGAACAGAGAAAAAAACAAGGCTGAAGGTAAAGATTAATATGATTAATATGATCACTCCTCGTGCATGATGTAGTCTTTGTCTTCATCTATCATCTGCAGCATGATATCGGCGAATACGGGATCGAACTGGGTGCCTTTGCCCTTTTCAATCTCACCTCTCACTACCTCCTGGGGCAGTATATCCCTGTAGCTTCTGTGGCTCGTCATGGCATCGTAGGCATCCGCAACCGCGATGATCCGCGCTTCCTCAAGGATCTCCTCACCCTTGAGTCCGTCCGGATATCCGGTCCCGTCGAATTTCTCATGATGCCATCTGGCACCGATGGAAAGCTTGGGCATTTCCTTGACCTTTTTTAATATACGGTCCCCTGTCACGGGATGCATTTTGATGGCCGCAAATTCCTCATCGGTAAGCCTGCCGGGTTTATTGATGATCTCGTCCGGCACGCCGATCTTTCCGACATCATGAAGGAGCCCCATCATATAGATGTCATTCTGCTCCTTCTCGGAGTATCCGTATCTCTTTGCGATCTCACGGGAGTATTGTGCTACCCTGTCCGAATGTCCGTTGGTATATGTATCCTTGGCATCTATAGCCTCAGCAAGCGTCTGTACCACATGCCTCGAAAGGCTCTCATATTCGGCGGCCTTTGATTCGATCTCCTGTGACATGGATCTTTTCATGCGGTCGAGCTCGATGATGCGTCCCACGCGGTGCATCAGCACATCAGGATGAACAGGCTTTCTTATGAAATCCTCGGCACCTATCTTGAGTCCCTTCATTTCGATCTCATCGACCGCCTCCCCCGTGAGGAAGATGACCGGTATGCGGTCCGCAGGTGATATCCCGCCGTTTATCCTTTTCATGGTCTCAAAGCCGTCCATCTGGGGCATCATTATATCAAGCAGGATAAGGTCCGGTCTGTTGCCCTTCACAAATATGAAATCAAGAAGCTCCTGGCCTGACCCCAGAGCGGTAACAATATAGTCATTCTTTTTTAAGATACGGCTTACGGTTTTCCTGTTAAATTCTTCATCATCTACTACAGCGACCCAGTTCATAAACGGCTCCTTTTTGATTTATTTTTTCTCTCAGATCGAAAACTTTGACACTGCCGTAAGCAGTGCGTTCCTGCCTTCGGATTTGGATACTATTCCTGCCGGATTCAGTGCTTTAAGAAGTGCTTCGGATTCCTCATCATCCTTACCGGTCCTGAAGACTACCGGTATATCCCTCATGCTTTCATCGGCTTTTATGGCTTCGAAAACAGCGGGGCCGTCCATTTCAGGCATGGCCGCATCCAGAAGGATGAGGTCGGGCTTTGATGTCTTCAGGATATCAAGCGCTTCTTTTCCTGAAGTTACGCACAGGGCTTCATGGCCTGCTTTTGTTATCCAGCGCTTTGTAAGCTCAAGCATATCACTGTCATCATCTATCAGCATGATAAGGCTCATTTTCTGACTCCTCTTTAATATCAATAACGGGAACAGACGACTTCCGGGGGAAACGCTTAACGGAACGTTTTCCCAGAACATCGTTATTATAAGACATCGGGCGGGTAAATGTCCATGATATTGAATAATTAATACCTGCAATATATACTGTAATCCATGGGGATTTTTTCATGTTGGCTTAAGGCCATAGAGCCTATAACAATTTTTCATATTTTTAATATAGATGTTTTTGGCTCTTGGATGATATATTTTTCTCCGCGCTACATACTCACTAAATTCGAGCATCGCTGCGAGACAGTCGACCTCGATACACGCCACGGGTGGGACCCAACCCACCCTCGCGTGCATAATATGCCCTTTGGCATATTATGAGTGCCGTTTACGAGTGCTATGCACGAGTGGTACCGTATAACTAAACATATTCATCCGGCGAGCCGCTGGCACTGTTGACTATAGTGACAGTATATTTACCCCGGGAGCCATAAATAATTCTTTGTAAAATCTAAGGAAACGATATGGACAGAAACAGGACATTAAGCGACGATCTGACAGAACTGATACCGACCGAGGAACGCATGCCGGCGATAGAGTGGCTGGCTGAGCAGATGCCGGGCGGATTTTTCATATATAAGGCGGATGATTCCACCGAGCTTCTGTATGTGAACAAATCCACCTGCGACATATTCGGATGTGAAAACCTGAAGGAATTCCGGGAGCTGACCGGAAATACCTTCAAAGGCATGGTGCACCCGGAGGACTATGACAAAACCCAGATCTCAATAGATGACCAGATAGCGGATACCTCCAACAGATCCCATCTGGATTACGTGATCTACCGCATCATAAGAAAGGACGGCAGCATACGCTGGGTCAGCGACTGCGGCCACTTTTCCATGCTTCCGGGCTATGGCGAGGTCTACTATGTCTTTATCTGGGATATCACCGATTCAAAGCTTGCGGCAGAGGAAAAGGAGCGCTCCGAAAACCTGGCGCATGCCCTTGAGGAGGCGGAGCAGGCGAGCGTTGCAAAGACAGCCTTTCTCTCCAATATGAGCCATGAGATAAGGACGCCCATCACCGCGATCCTCGGAATGAACGAGATGATCCAGCGGGAGGCGGATGATTCATCGATACTTGAGTACTCTGAGAATATAAGAAAGGCCGGCGTGAGCCTGCTCGGGATAATAAGCGATATCCTTGATTTTTCAAAGATAGAATCGGGACGGATGGAGCTCGATCATGATGAATACTCACTCGCGTCAGTTATAACGGATCTCTATAATCTCGTCCAGTTCAGGGCGGAAGCCAAGGGGCTTGAGCTTAAGTTTGTGACAGATCCGTCACTCCCGTCCGGGCTTTGCGGTGACGAGATACGGGTAAAGCAGATAATAACAAACCTTCTGACAAACGCCGTGAAATATACCGAGAAGGGCAGCGTGGTCTTTGAGATAAAGCTTATGGAAAAGACCGCTGGTAATGCCCGTATTGAGGTATCCGTCAGGGATACGGGCATCGGTATCCGGGAGGAAGAGATAGACAGACTTTTCGAGCCCTTTGACAGGCTGAACCTTAAGAAGACCCGTACGATAGAAGGATCCGGGCTGGGTCTTGCCATTACGAGCGAGATGCTTTCCATTATGGGCAGTAAGCTTGAGGTGGAAAGCACCTACGGTGAGGGATCTCATTTTCACTTTATCCTCGACCAGAAGATAGTTGACGACAGCCCTGTAGGGGATCTTGATCCCAGACATAGCACTCATGACAGTCAGGGACGCGGGCGTGGACAGTCCGCTTTTACGGCACCGGGCATCAGGATCCTTGTGGTTGACGATACGCCCATGAACCTGCAGGTTATAGCGGGGCTCTTAAAAAGAACCCGGATGCATATCGATGTAGCCACAAGCGGGGCGGAATGCCTGGAAAAATTCGGGGCGGATCATTATGATCTCATATTCCTTGATTACAGGATGCCTCATATGAACGGAATAGAGACTCTGGAAAAAATGAGGACTCTGTATCCCGAAAAGTTCGAAAAGACTCCCGTTATTTCGCTGACGGCAAGCGCTGTATCGGGCGACAAGGAAAAAATGATCCGCGCGGGATTCACGGATTATCTTGCAAAGCCCGTGAATGTCGATGAAATGGAGCATATGCTGATAAGGTATCTGCCGGCTGACTCCGTGATAATGGCAGGAGCTTACCCGGAAGAGGATGATGAGCTCTCAAAGCTTCCGGATATGATCTTCGGATGCGCGGGGCTTGATCCTGAAAAAGGAATAGAATATTGCGGTGATGCGGATGATTATATTTTCGCGCTGGATACCTATGCGATGAGCGTGGATGCAAAGGCGGAGCAGATCGAGAAAAACCTGAGCGATGAAGATTATGATGCATATACTATAAACGTCCATTCACTGAAGAGCACATCCCAGGCAATAGGGGCCCTGGAGATATCCGAAAAAGCAAAGGCCCTTGAACAGGCAGGAAAAGAGCGCGATCTCGAAAAGCTTGCAAAAGACACGCCTGCACTTATAAAGGAATACAGGGAAATAAAAAACACACTGAAGAAGATCGTCGAAAAGTACGGATCTGCGGAAGGAGGATCTTCTCCGGCTCTTGAGGTGGTGGAGGAAGAACGCAACAAAATGCTTGCCCGTGCCCTTTCGGAGGCAGAGCAGGCGAACATGGTAAAGACCGCATTTATTTCAAACGTAAGCCATGCCATAAGGACTCCGATGAATTCGATCATAGGTCTTTACAATATCGCGCTGCGCCGGGAGGATCTTACGGAAGAGACAAGGGAAATAATCAACCAGATAGGCTCAAGCGCAAGACTTCTTCTGTCCATAGTAAATAATACGCTTGATATAAGCATGATAGAATCAGGGAACCTGAAGCTTAAGAACGAGGCATTTTCCTTCGGCGATATGATCGAGGAGATAAATACGATGATAGAGGCGCAGTGCCTCGAAAAGGGACTTGATTTCAATTGCAGCATAAACGGCAGGATGGATGACGATTACACCGGCGATGAAATGAAGCTGAAGCAGATGCTGATAAACATCCTCGGAAATGCCGTAAAATATACCGATACTCCGGGAAAAGTGATGTTTGAGGTATCTGAGGACGGAAGAGATGCCGGCAAAGCTCTCGTCAGATTTGCCGTCAGGGATACGGGAGCAGGGATCGATGAGGAATTTCTGCCCGTGATATTCGAGCCGTTTTCCCAGGGGGATGAGACCTCGGGAAGCAAGGACGGAAGCACGGGGCTTGGGCTTGCGATAACAAAGAAAATAGTGGATATGATGGGCGGTACGATAAGCGTAAGCTCGAAGAAGGGCTCCGGTTCCGAGTTTACGGTTACCGTTCCTCTGGGACTTGCCGGGAAGGCTTCGGATCAGGAAGCCGCGTTTGAACCGGAGAGCCTTAAAACTCTCGTGGCGGACGATGATGAGACTGCCTGCGAGCATGCCCTGACGGTACTTTCCTCCATAGGTATAGAAGCAGATTATGTACTGAACGGTTCGGATGCGCTTTCCGCCATCGAAAAACAGAATGAGCTCGGGCAGCCGTACCGTCTCATTCTCATTGACTGGAAGATGCCGGGGATGGACGGGATCGAGCTGACACGTGCCATCAGAGAGAGAGAGGGAAGCGATGATATCAGGATCATCCTGACTACCTACAACTGGGATGATATTTTGGAAGAGGCGCTGGATGCGGGGGTCGACCGTTTCCTCGCAAAGCCGCTTTTCGCGGCTGCCCTGAAGCAGGAGCTGTCACTTCTTCCGGTTTATTGCGGAGAGGGTTATACGGTCGGAAAGTCCGGTAAAAACAGATCGCTGGCAGGTCTCAGGGTACTTCTTGCCGAGGATGTGGAGATCAATGCAAGGATCACGGAAAAGATCCTGCATATGCAGGGAGTAGAAACGGACTATGCGGCTGACGGAAGCGAGGCGGTATCCATCTTTGAGAAAAGCGGGGAGGGAACCTACGACGTGATCCTTATGGATATACGCATGCCGAAGCTGAGCGGGATCGACGCCGCAAAGAGGATACGCGCCATGGACAGGCCGGACGCCAAAGAGATACCGATCATAGCCCTCACCGCAAATGCCTTTGACGAGGATGTAAAGCTGTCCCTTGAATCCGGCATGAATGAGCATCTTTCCAAGCCTGTAGAGCCGGAAGCGCTCTATGCGGCACTGAATAAATATAAAAGGAGTGTTGATGCATGAAGAATGAAAGATCGGGAGGATCCAATACTGTTTCGATAGCAGCGATCGGCTGTTTTATCATAGCGGTCATCATGACGATCGGAACCTTCGGGCTGGGAAGGATCGCAAGCAATGATACCGGTGAAGCCGTAAGGAATGTCAGCCTGCTGTACCTGAGCGAGCTTGCGGGCAGGAGAGAACAGGTAGTCTCATCGGCGCTTGATCAGTATATCAATGATCTGGATGTTGCTCTGGGGCTTATCACTTCAGATGATCTTTCAAGCATCGAAAGCCTTCAGGCATATCAGCTTCGGATAAAGCAGCTGTACGGACTGGATAAATTCGCGTTCGTTGATACGAACGGACTTATCTATACCTCCAGGGGAACGAGGTCTGATATTGACGAATACGGGATCGACTATGAGCATATGTCGGAACCCGAGATCCATATCAAAAACCTTAAGAGCAACGATAAGAAGGTGATAATCGCCGTACCCACGGACAATCTCCGGGTTGAAGGCAATACGCTTGTCGCGTGCTTTATGGAGATCGATATGGAAAGCCTTCTGAAGAATGTTTCCATGCAGTCAAATAACAACACCACCTTCTGCAATATCTATACCAGGGACGGCGTTTCCCTGACCAATATGGTGCTGGGCGGCCTTGCAAGCGAGGATAATCTCCTTGAAGCCATGCAGAGAGCTGATTATGAGGACGGGTATTCATATGAAGACCTGCTGCAGGATTTTTCCGAAAGCCGCAGCGGAGTGGTCTCTTTCACCTATAACGGGATACTGGAGACGCTTTATTATGTCCCGATACACGGAACGGACTGGATGCTTACATATCTCATACGTGAGAGCATCATCAGCGAGCAGATCAATTCCATATCAAAATCCATCATTTTCCGCAGCCTCATACAGTCGATACTTACCGCCCTTGTGCTTGCGGGGATGTTCATTCTTATATTCATACAGCAGAGACAGGCCGCCAGGGCGGAGATTGAAAGAGAGGTGACCGAAACCGAAAACCGTGTCAGGCAGCAGGAGCTTGAAGAGCAGCTTGCGATGCAGGAGGAGCTGGCATCCAAGAGCGAAGAGCTTGCCAAGGCACTGCAGGCGGCGGAGGATGCGAACGCGGCCAAGAGCGCGTTTGTTTCCAATATGTCCCATGAGATCAGGACTCCGATCACGGCAATCCTCGGAATGAATGAGATGATTCGCCGTGAGAGCACGGATGAAAACATCCTCTCATATTCGGAAAATATAAACAGCGCGGGAATAAGCCTGCTGGGGATAATCAGCGATATCCTTGATTTTTCCAAGATAGAGATGGGACGGATGGAGCTTGTGAGGGAGAATTACATGCTGACAACGCTGCTGACCGACCTTTACAATCTGATACGCTTCCGTACGGAGACAAAAGGTCTTGATTTCAAGGTGATCACCGACAGCACGCTCCCCTCAAGGCTTATTGGAGACGAGCTGAGGATCAAGCAGATAATCGCCAACCTTCTCACCAATGCCGTGAAGTATACCGAAAAGGGCAGTGTGCGCCTTGAGATAAAATGTCTGGAAAAAGACATTGACGGGAAAAGGGTCAAGATCCTGGTATCTGTCTCGGATACCGGGATAGGCATACGCGATGAGGAAATGGAAAAGCTTTTTG
>CACZRA010000017.1 GCA_902783395.1 uncultured Lachnospiraceae bacterium | reverse complement strand
GCAATGGATGAAAGATTAAGACCGTACTGGTTCATATACTCGGGTGAGACCTGCACCCTGATATACTTCTGATCACCGCCTTTTACCGTTGCCTGGGCGAGAGTACTTACTTTTTTCAGTTCGGGAACTATATGGTCATTTACCTCGGAAAGCACATCTACACTGTCTGAAGTGCCGGTGACCGACAAAGTGATATCATCCATGGAGTTCATATCTATCTCCAGGATAACAGGATCCTTCACATCCGAAGGGAATTTTGATTTGATACCGTCTACCGCAGCCCTTACATCATTATAGGCCTTGTCCATGTCCTTACCGTACTCAAACTGAAGCATGACATTGGACTGCCCCTCAAGAGACTCACACTGGACACTTTTCAATCCGTTAAGAGTCTCACACTCAGAACTTATCTTCTCAGTTACAAGCTCGTCCACATCCTCCGGAGTGGCACCCGGATACGTCGTCATTATCCCCATGATCGGTATGGACATATCAGGCATGAGCTTCATCGTTATCGATGTTACAGCCGACACGAAGAACACCGTGAGCGCTAAGATAGAGACGATAACGGTTACGGGCCTGTCAAGTACTCCTTTTACAACGGCCTTCATTACCGCTCTCCGGCCCCTACGGCTACCATCACATCATCGCTGTCTCCCGTCACGGGCTCCGCGGCCACCATGGCTCCTCCTGCAGGCTGCTGCGCTGAAACCGGCGCTGCTTCCGCTGTTCCGCCGGATGCATTATCGATCTTAAGCTTCGACCCGTCACGAAGGCTTCCCGACCATGTGACTATCACCTGGTCATCCGGTGTGAGCCCCTCCGTGATCTCCACGCTTTCGTCATCCGAAAGACCTGTGGTTACATTCAGCCTCTTTGCGAAGCCCTTGTCGTTCACGTAAATAAATGCCTGCTCTCCGTCATAATACACGGCATTTATTGGCACCGTTAACGCTCTGTCCGATCTGCGGGTGATCGTCCTTATTGATACGGAAAGACCCGTGACAAGATTACCTGCGGCGGCAGGATCGGATACGGATACCTCAACCTTGAAAAGCCCCGTTCCAGAATCCACGGTATCATAGACGTTGATTATCCTGCCGGGATAATCGGTTCCGTTCTTTGTGACTACGGCATCAGTGCCGGGGATCAGATTTCTTGCGGTCTCCTCCGCGACATAGAATACTATCTTATTCTGTTCATCACTCTGTATCGTATAGGCAGAGCTCTGAGTCGAAGCCATATTATGAAGAGTCACGTTTATCGCAGTGATGATCCCCGAGACCGGAGCTGTCACATTGGTATGCTCAAGGTTCAGCTGCGCGTTCTCAAGACCCGCCTCAGCTGACTTCACCCCTGCGGCTGTGCTCGTAACATTAGCCTTTGAATTAGTGACGCTGGTATCGGCTCCTACCGCGGAAGCATAAGCCCCGTACAGAGTGGTCGGTACCGTGTAGGTATTATAGTTATACCGGTGCAGCTCGGAAAGGGCATAATCTCCCTTTGAAAGCTCAAGGCTCATCTCTGCGTTGTCAGCAGTTCTTTTTGCGGAATCCAGCGTGACCTCAGCCTTGTCCACGGTAGCCTCGCGTTCATCAAGCAGAGCCTTGGCGATAGCTATCTCCTCTGCCGATGCCCCGGACTTTTTCAGCTCCTCATAGTCAGACTTGGCCGTATCTCTGGCTGACTTTGCCGCATCCAGCGCATCCTTGTACAGATCGACATTATCCTCCGCATCCTTCAGTGTATTATTCGCCTTGCGCTTGCTGACATAGGAGTTCTGGACGTCGTAATCCTCCTTCGTGGCATTGTACTGGATCTTCCCCACTGTTTCCACGGCTGAAGACCTTGTCTGATTGGCATTAGCCTCGGCGGAATTAAGATTCGCCTTTGCTGATGTAAGTGAAGCCTGGTTTATAGTAACCTGTGCCTCCGCCTGCTTCAATGCTATCTGATAAGGCTCATCGTCTATCTTGAAAAGGAGCTCACCTGCGTTGACATGATCCCCAACGTCAAAGTTCTTTTCCACCACTTCCCCGGATGCCAGCGGTATGACATTGACCTCACTTTCGGCCACCACGGTTCCGGAAAAATTTGAGCTTATCGCAAGATCCCTGGTCTCCGGGACGGCTACAGATACCCTCAGACTGTCATCCGATTCGGTTCCTTCCTCCGTCGCCTCCTCCGAAGACTCCCCGAAGGGTACGGTACAGCCGCATAAAAAGACAGCCGCGAGCGTCATGCCTGTAACAGCTGCCAGGATTTTCTTCTTGATATTCTTTTTCAACCTAATACTCCTCGTTTCCTAACAAGATGATCTGACGGCTCTTCCGCTAAGGAAGCCGATGCTTAACATAAGAAGTAACAATAAACGAGTATACTAAATCGATTGATAATAGTCAACATTCTTCACAATATTCACAATCCAATAAATCAGTTAATATAGAAGTCTGTCCGGCTCGTTTTCCTGCAGCAAACGGGCGCTGCAGATCCTGCAGCGCCCGGTACATCCCAAAGGGTTAATTTCAGCAAAAGCCTTATTTGGCGTCCTTTATCGAGAAGCTCATCCTTCCCATCCGGTCTTTGCCGAGACATTTCACGCGTACATGATCTCCGAGGGTCAGTACATCCTCGACACGGTTTATCCTGTGATCGGCGATCTTTGAAATATGAACCATGCCTTCCTTACCCGGAGCGAACTCTACGAAAGCACCGAATTCCTTGATCGAAACGACATTTCCTTCATAGAGCTGTCCCTCCTCATAGTCAGACGCTATCATCTGGACCATCTCTATTGCCTTGTCCATATTCTCCTGATCGGTACCGCAGACTGATACGGCGCCGTCATCCGTTATGTCGATCTTGACACCCGTACGGGCGATGATCTCATTTATCGTCTTGCCTCTCTGTCCCACGACATCACCGATCTTCTCGGGATCGATCGTGATCTGTATGATCTTGGGAGCATACTTCGAAACCTGCTTCCTGGGCTCTGCGATCGCAGGCGTCATGATCTCATTCATGATGTAATCCCTTGCCTCGTGGCACTGCTTTATAGCCTGCTCCACTATAGGACGGGTAAGTCCGTGGATCTTGATATCCATCTGGATAGCCGTGATACCTTCATGGGTGCCCGCTACCTTGAAATCCATGTCTCCGAAGAAATCCTCAAGCCCCTGAATATCCGTAAGGACAATGAAGTCATCATCCGTATCGCCTGTCACAAGCCCGCAGGAAATACCCGCAACCTGCTTCTTGAGCGGTACACCTGCTGCCATAAGCGCCATGCAGGATGCACAGACCGAAGCCTGCGAGGTAGAGCCGTTTGACTCGAAGGTCTCTGATACCGCACGGATAGCGTAAGGAAAATCCTCTTCTGAAGGCAGCATCGGGACCAGCGCCTTCTCAGCGAGGGCTCCGTGACCGATCTCACGGCGTCCCGGTCCTCTGGAGACCTTGGTCTCTCCCACCGAGTATGCGGGGAAATTGTACTGGTGAATGTATCTCTTCTCCGTGATATTGTTATCAAGTCCGTCAACCTTCTGCTTTTCGGAAAGCGGAGCAAGCGTGACTATATCGCAGATCTGTGTCTGTCCCCTGGTGAACATTGCCGAACCATGGGTCCTGGGAATAATATCGACCTCAGCCGCAAGAGGCCTTATCTGCGTGATGTCCCTCCCGTCGGGTCTCTTGTGATCCTTGAGGATCATCTTGCGCACGGTCTTCTTCTGATACTGGTATACTGCGTCGGGAATAAGGGCCGACCACTCCTCATTATCGGCAAAGGCCGCCTGGATCTTCTCCTGGACCTCCGCCACAGCAGCCTCTCTTGCCTGCTTGTCATCATTGAAGGTTGCCTTCTCCATCTCCTCGGGAGGCACTATCTTCTTTATCTCCTCAAAGAGCTCCTCGGGAATGGCACAGGAAACATAGTCATGCTTCTCTCTTCCTTCCTTTGCAGCGATCTCCTTGAAAAACTCTATGACCTTTAAGTTAACATCATGAGCCATATATATGGCTTCGAGCATCTTGTCATCGGGAATGTCATTCGCTCCCGCTTCGATCATTATGACCTTCTGCCCTACGGATGCCACGGTAAGCTCAAGATCACCCTCATCCCAGTCCTTCTGCGAAGGATTTACTATGAACTGTCCGTCCTTCATGCCGACCTGGGTCATGGCGCACGGTCCGTCAAAGGGTATATCCGATATGGTAGTCGCAAGCGAGGCACCGAGCATACCCACAAGCTCCGGCCTGCACTCGGGATCCACAGCCATGACCATGCAGTCAAGCGTCACGTCATTTCTGTAGTCCTTCGGGAAAAGAGGCCTCATGGGTCTGTCTATGACACGGCTTGTCAGCACCGCATTCTCCGAAGCTTTTCCCTCTCTCTTGTTGAAGCCGCCGGGCATCTTGCCGACTGAATAAAACTTTTCCTCATACTCCACCGAAAGCGGGAAGAAATCAATACCGTCCCTGGGTGCCTTTGATGCCGTAGCCGTACAGAGCACCGTCGTATCACCGTAGTGCATGAAAGCGCATCCGTTCGCCTGCTTTCCGACCCTTCCTATGTCTATGGAAAGTGTCGTTCCTGCAAGCTCCATTGTGTAAGTTCTGTAATCTGCCATTTTTCTCTCCTTCTTCTTCCTTCTTCTGCTGTCTCACCGGATCCGTCCCGATAGATCCGGAAAAAATAATGTTTTACGCAAAACAGGGCAGGAAATAAACCTGCCCTGAGATACACTACTTACGGATACCAAGCTTCTCTATTATAGCTCTGTATCTTTCGATGTCCTTTTCCTTGAGATAATCAAGAAGTCCTCTCCTCTTACCGACCATCTTCAAAAGTCCGCGCCTTGAATGATGGTCATGTGTGTTTGCTTTCAAATGCTCCGTGAGCTCCCTGATACGCTCCGTCAGGATAGCGATCTGAACCTCGGGCGAGCCTGTATCACCGGGCTTCGTCGCATACTTCTCGATGATCTCCGTCTTCTTTTCCTTTGTTATCATATCCGTCTCCTTAATAAAATCTTTGCCATGTGCTAAGCAAACCGTCCGATGCCTTATAATACGCATCTTTATCGAGACTGTTCGGCTCACCGGGCACAGGCAGCCTTCGCAACCTGCATATACTAACACAGAAAACTGATTAAAGCAACATGTATGATACTTTAATATCAAGTCACCATCATCACCTTGCAGAAGTCTCCGGTCCTGTCCCTCATCATGTGAAGTCCTTTTTCGAGATCATCAAGCCCGTATCTGTGGGTTATGAGCATCTCAGGCTCTATATCGTAATCCTCTACCAGACCCAGCACAAGATGCCAGTCATCATCCGGTTCATGTGTGAAGGAAGAATTCCATGTACCGTTTATCACAAGCTGGTTTCTCAATATCTTCCAGTATGTATCCCTTGACAATGTAATATCCGAATAAGGATTCCCGACCGTCACTATCCTTCCTCCGGGTGCCGTACACTCTATACCGAGCTCCAGAGTCTCATTCCTCCCCACGCATTCAAAAAAGACGTCAATCTCACCCGCAGAGTCACGTATCCACTCAAGAGCATCCTCCTTTGCCGAATCACAGAATCTGTCGGATGATATACCTGTTCTCATGACCCTGTCACGCTGTGCACTGCCTTTTCCGATAACAAACAGATCCGAATAAAAGTTACCGATAAGCATCATTGTCACAAGCTGTCCTATGGGGCCCAGACCGCATACGGCTATCCTTGAGCTCCTTTCCGGTGCTGTCCGTCTCAGGGCATGCATCGCTACACTTGCCGGCTCCAGCATCGCAGCAGCTTCATAGGATACCTCTTCGGGAAGCTCTATCAGATTCCATTCGGGTACCTTTACATATTCCGCGAACGCTCCGTCAGACCGGGATCCCGTATAATCATAACTCCTGCACATTTCATAATGCTTATTCCTGCAGGGACCGCACTCCATACAGGGTATCAGCGGGAACACACCGACTCTTTTCCCCTTCCATCCTGGATCGGCGTCATCTCCCGTGCTCTCCACAACGCCGGAAAACTCGTGTCCCGGGATAAGAGGCATATTATGGGCACCGTTCCTGTATATCCTCGGTATATCGGAGCCGCATATCCCGCAGGCTTTAACCTTAATAAGAACCTCGCGGCCGCTTATCTCAGGCTTCGGGACTTCTTCAAGCCTGATATCATTTATCCCGTGCAGCACATATGCTTTCATAAGCCTTAAGATCCTTTCCCGTCGTTATCTTAAAATTACCTTCATCCCCCGGTATCATGGCTATATCCATTCCGTATTTCACGGCCGGCTCCGTGGAACCGTTTATCTTAAGGATCCTGTCGGGAAGCAGTGCTTCATTGGCCCTCAGATATTTTCCGAGCCTGAAAGCCTCCGGCGCCTGCCCCGCAAATATCCTTTCCCTGTCAAGAAGTTCGGATACGGTTTTTCCGTCCCTGCTTAGATAGACCGTATCCTTCATGGGAAGTACAGGCATGGCTCCGTCATGCTCCCTGCAGGCGTCAAGACATGCCGATATCTGGTCCCGGGCAACAAGCGGCCGGGCCGCGTCATGAATGAGCAGCAGATCATCATCCGAAGCGTAAGCTGCTATATCCCTTATTCCGTTTAATATGGATAACTGTCTGGTATCACCGGGGCAGGAAAAGCCCGCTATCCTGGCGCTGTAAGAATCATCCCCGGCACAGGCTCTGAATTCATCAAGGATCTTCTGCTGCCACTCCCCGGCCGCCACGATCTGTACTTTGTCTATCCGTCCGGATCCCGCGACTCTCATAAGGCATTCGGTTATTATCATCCTCCCGCGGATGCTTATGTACTGCTTCGGGATGTCAGCCCCCAGTCTTTTGCCGGATCCTCCGGACAGGATAAGCGCTATGTTCATGATCCGTCAGAACGAAAGCGACCTTATATTCTGTATGGTCTTTTTATATGATCCTCTTTTGCCGAAGAGGAGGGTTGTCCCCAGGACGAAGCCGTCCACTCCAATCGGCGCGTATTTCCTGATCTTATCGGATCCGCACGCACCGTCCCAGTAGATCTTAAAATCCATCTGTTCCTTGATCTTAAGAAGCTCAGTATACTTTTCGCTGATATAGGGAAGGAACATCTGTCCGGCATTTCCGGGATTTACGGACATAACCAGCACCTTCTTTACTATCCTCAGGAGCATACGCACGTTCTCAACGCTCGTTCCGGGATTTATGGCTATCCCCGGGATAAGCCCCGCGTCAATTATCTTCTGCAGTGTCGTGGAAGGATGGTACTCCGCTTCGGGATGGATATAGACGGTATCCCCGTGCCTCAGGTATCTCGTAAAAAGACCCACGGTATTATTTGGGTGCTCGATCATCAGATGGACATCCAGAGGTTTGTCCGTTGCGGAACGGATAAATCTCATATCATTAAGAGACATCGCATAATTAGGGACATATCTCCCGTCCATTATATCGATATGAAAGGAATCTATCCCCGCCTCATCAAGCTCCTTAACCTCCCTTGCAAGGTTTCCGAAATCCGCACACATCATCGATGCGAGTAATTCGATCTCTGCCATTTTCAGTCTGTCCCCTCCAGAATATCTGCATTTTGTATCATTATCGGTTTCTCGGTTTTAGTGTACAGCTGCACGACCGAGCTCATATCACCGTAATACGCGTCACTTATTATTATCGCCCTGTCAAGATCCGCACTGTCGTCATAGATCCCCCAGCCTTCGGCTCTGTATTCCTCCACGATCTTTTCGTATCTTTCCCAGAGGGCAGGCTTCATGGAGCTTATGGTCGCCTTGATCAGCGGATGGGGACGCCACAGCAGTACCACGCTGTCCTCGTTCTCCTTAAATATCCTCAAGGCGTCCTGGATCTTGTCCAGCATCTTTTCATCGTTATCCAGGAGCGCCTGGACGCTCGTATTATAAAAGATGATCTTTTTCCTGCTGCCGTCAGGCTTTAATATCAGCTTTTCCCATTCAGGCGGGATATCTGCTTCATCCTTCTTTGCATTGATGACCTTGTCGAATTTGGGAGACCCCTCTCCCGATATCTTTTCTTCCCAGTGCTTTCTGGTCTCTTCGCCG
>CACZRA010000016.1 GCA_902783395.1 uncultured Lachnospiraceae bacterium | reverse complement strand
ATATAGTCAAAAAGCTCCTCATACGACCGGTAATCCCTGTTGTTGCCCTCATCAAGCTCCTCACTCTTTACCGTTATCAGATTATCCATGGCTATCCCGAAGTGGCTGTTGAAATAATAGGCGCTGTATTTCTCGCCAAGCCAAGTATCATACCAGAATTCGCCGTTTAAGAATACCGTGACCGGAACGCTCCTTATCCCCAGCGCATCCCTGTCCTCCACAAGCATAGGAAAGACCGCATTAACATCACTCGGCCTCAATACAGCCGAATGAACACTGCTTTTATCATCAAAAAAATCGGTTTCGAAATAATCGGATCCGCCGTACTCCTTCCTTGCATACATCGAGAATCTTTTTATATCATACAGCCTGGATGAACCTCCCTGAACCCTTAAGCCTACGTCCTCACCCGAGATGAGGTTCCCGCTGTCGAAGACGTCTATCATTCCCGGAACTTCCCATTCTCTTCCCGTTTTCATGAAATTAGCCTGAGGGGCATTGCTCGTTCCCCCGGACAGGGCCCATTCATCATAGTCCTTACCGGTCACGCATATCCCGTACTCGCCGAAGAGATCATCCGGTTCCGCCATTATGGAGATCACCATGCCGTCATACTCGGGCTTGTCTATAAAATAAATACCGGTCGCCACATCACTTACCCTTCCGGCTTCATCTATCGCGACAGCCTTTACGGTAAAGCATCTGTCTACAGCTTCCGCTTCCGGCGTCGTCTCATACTGCCAGTCATAATGCGTTCTAGGATAGGATCTGTATTCCGCAGGCTCAGCGCTCTTATCATATACAGGCACAGGCGATTCATACAACATCCCATGCTCAGCCGGATCGCTTCCGTCCAGGGAATAAAAGATGCTCTCACCTTCCCCGGCGCTCATGGACAGCTCAAATCCGTCCTCATAAAACCCGCTTTCTGCAGAAAACACAGGCTTTGCTGGAGACCCGGATCCCCCGGGATCATAGGAGCTGATTATATTTCCTTTGGAGTCACTGAGATAGACCGGGGTACCGGCGGCAGTGGAAAAATAATCATCCGTATAAACCGAAAGCCTTTCCCCCGATGTAAGGATCCTTTCTTCAAGCGGCATCTTAAGCCTGTTGTTTTCATCATTTGAAAGATACATTCCGCCCAGGTCATAGGAAAGCACACCCGCATTGACGAGCTCGACCCGGTCGGATATCACGGGTTTATCATTTACTATATGCCTGAAATCATGATCCGATGATATTATGGAAAACTCATCATCAGACCTGCTTTTCATCATATCCGAGATGCCAAACAGCGCCCCCCAGCAGATAAGGGTCCCCGCAAAGACCCAGCCGAGCCTTAAGCTTACGGAAGGCATCGAGTCCAGGATCGCCGACTGCATAAGAAAGCCAAGGGCAAGCCCCAGTATAAGTGATATTCCGACGATAAAAACAAAGGCCGACGCGCTCCGGTATGTGAAATCAAAGCGCGTGATCCTTCCCGCAAAGGAAATAACGTCAAGGCTTCGGGTCATTGGATACTGCATGAAAAGAATAAGGGAAAGGTTTATGAGGGATGTTGTCAGCAAAAGCACTGCCACCCTCCTGAAAGAACGCCTGTCTTTCGGGACAGAAAGAGCTGCCGCCATAGTGACTGTCTCCGGCAAAAGCACAGCAAAGACAGCAGCAAAGAGCAATGCGTACCCCTTAGCCAACTATCTCTCCCTCATGCTCTACAAGCGAAGCAGAAGTAACATTTTCAATTTCAACAAGCTTTTCCACAAGCTTATCATCATCCTTAAGCCTCACTTCTATAGCAAGGTTCATACCTGTCTTCGTAGCGCTTTTTGCTCTGACCCTGTGATATGTGCAGGCTTCTGCTACCATGCCAAGGATCTCATCCGCCCCTTCGGTATCGGAGAGGTTGACCACAAGCACCCGGTTCCTGCTGCCGCCCTTCGATCCCGCCACCGAATATATTATCACAGTCAGTGCTGCCGACATTATGACTGCTATGAGGGTGAAGCCTGCCCCGCAGATTATCCCCGTTCCTATGGCCCAGAAAAGGAAGATAAGATCCAACGGATCCTTTATCGCAGTACGGAACCTCACTATCGACAATGCTCCGACCATACCGAGAGATACTATGATATTCGACTGTATAGTAAGAATGATGGAAGCAGTGATTACCGCTATCGCTATGATCGAAATATTAAAATTCCTGTCATAAAAGGTATTCCTTGTGATGAACCTGTATACTATGTAAATATACAATCCCAGCAGGCAGGTTACCGCTATGCATATGAGTATGGCAGACGGCGTAAGGCTTGCCGCCGCATAGCCCTCTATAAATGTCTTCCTCATCAGGTCTGCTATCATGTTCATATCAGTACAACGCCGCCTTCCTGCACATGCTGTATTTTGAAAATTTATACCTTATCAGTCCGTCCGTATGCAGTACATCTATCAGATGTCCCGGGAGCAGCTCATCCCATTTAAGCTCCATTATGCATATCCCCTCAGGAAGCAGCGGCACGTTCACCATATCTTTGCTGCCAAACCTGTCTGTCTGCACGGAAGATTCAATGTCATAGTCAAAGGTAAGCCTCACATTTCCGGCCGGATATACATATGGGATCCTTTTGTAGGATACCACAACCCTGGGCCTCATGGATTTAAGCCTCAGCTCTTCAAAAAGCATCCCCGCCGTGCCGTCTTCTCCCTTACAGTACTCCGGGATCTCTCCCCTCATAAGGTCTTCGCACTGCTCCGTGGATATGACTGCCGCGGTTTTTCTGGTAAAAGAGCCGCGTTTTTCCTTCCTTTCAAGCCTTATGAATCCCCGGTCGCCGTTATACAGCCTTATGCGGTATTTGCTCCGGTTTCCTACCCCGTCCTCATTGTCGAAAAAGCAGCTGTTGTCGGGATCATCAAAGTACAGGCTGGATATCCGGTACATACCGTCCTCCCCCGCGTGAATATCATGGAAAAGCGCTCCCTCGGCCTTGATCCGGAGTATGTCCGCCTGTGCCCTGTCTATGATGTATTTATCTTCATGCCTGAATCCGTTCATACGATGCACGCCTCATCGACATGCGCTTCCCCGTCGGCATGTATATCCTCCACGGCGCTTCTCATGTAGACGCTGCAGTTCATCACATAGATGTCCTTTGACGATCTTACGGAAGTATCACCCGCCACTATCGAAATTTTCCCGTAAACAATATCTATATCGCCCTTTACTCCCTGTCCGGGCCTCGATGTCATAAGCCCCATCTTCTCAGATGCGATATCAAGGGTATCAGGGCAGATCAGCATTCCGTCATTCGCCTTTATCCCGCACCTCTTCGCCATCAGTGAGACATCACAGCCGATAAGCCTCAGCTCACCCTCCGTATGGATCGCGTCATCCTTATATCCCGTGACACTGAGCTTTCCCCCGCCGTTTATCGTGATATCGCTTTCGGAATATATGGCGCCGTTCGCGATGACATCCGTATAGTACGCGGAATCAGACAGAATGCTCTCAGTCCCTGCAGGAATGGTGATGAAGACCTTCCCGGCGGACTTTACATATATGGCAGCTCCGTCATTGGTGCTTATCTCCGCGTTATCAAGCAATAGTCTTACTATCTGGTCCTCGGCTTCTACCACGACCGTCTCAGTGTACCTTCCGGACAGCCTGTATGTTCCGCCTTCCGTAATGGCCGGTATCCCTCCTCCCGCATCCGCAGGCAGATCTATGGCATCCTCCGTCCCGGTCTCCATATCAGCCCTTGTCGGCTCAAATAAGACCGGATCCGCCGCCACTCCTTCATAGGCAGGTTCAGCTCCGGCGCTTTCCCAGTAAAGGACGCTCAGTCCGGCTCCCAGGATAATAAGTATTGCCAGAGATATCACGGCCCTTTTCATGACATTCAAAACTCCATCAGGGTCAGAAGATTGCGAAGCTGAATATTAAGACAGTTATTTATCTGGGTCAGTATATTGAGCGTACCGTAATCGCTCCATACATATCCCCCGGGAAGCTCTTTGAGTTCACTCTTCTCTACCTGGATTATGACATTTCTGTTCTCTTCCTGATAAAATCTCCCGCCCTCCTCCGAGAGAATGCGGTCTATGAGTACAGAAGTGCCACTGTTAAGCTTTTCAAAGAAGAAGGCTTCAACTTCATCTTTTATGCTGTATCCTTCAGCACTCCATTCGCTCTGGACCGTAGGCCCTATCTCCACTGCATCAAAGCAGCCCGGCTCCGGCTTGATCTTCACGAGGAATCTGAGCGTTCCGTCATCGTCACAGCAGATAAGACCGAATACCGCCCTTCCGTTTGAAGCAAAAAGAGGCTGCCTCCAATGCGTGACTTCCCTGCCTTCTATGCTTATATCACAGAAGATGACGCGGAAAGGATGATCCTTTTTACATACAAGCTCCTTGTCAAGCATCTCCCAGGAATCAAGCCGTCCTATATCCGTAAGCTCGCTCCGGTAGTCTCCCAGCATCTTTATATCATTTATCTCATGATAAAGCTCCGCTATGGTCCTATGGTTCATAGTCCAGGCTGTTTTGTAAAAATAGGATTTGTCATCAAAGGGGACATCCGCATCCTTCCCCATCAGGACATAAGGTATGCACGAAAGCACCGTCCTCGTGTCCATATTCACGAGATTGTCATACCTCATAAGCTCCTTTATCTGTCTGAGGGTCATCCACTTATGAGTTTCAGTCTCAGGGAGTACATCCCTTACCCTTACTATAACGTTACGGTTTCTTTTTTTAAGGAATCTCGATGACTGCTCGGACTGTATCTGATCGACCACGATATCCGCGGGATCCATATGAAGAAAAATATCCAGATACTCAGGGATTCGTCCCCCATGCTTTCCCGTGAAATTGCTCCTCGTGGCCTGCAGCGTAGGGGAGACCTGCACCACGTTTATATTACCGGGCTCTATCTTTGCCTGCATCAGATAGTGCCATGTGCCTTCTATCCTGCAGGATATTATACCGAGAAAGCCTATCTCATCCTGCACGATGACAGGCTGCTCGACTATCAGCTCCCCCTCCCGGTACTGCTTTAAACCGTATATCTGAAAGAAGCTTCGGTTCTCATCCCTGATGCAGCCCTCTACTTTATCATAATACCAGGGCGTACAGGAAGACAGGGGAATATGGTCGACATTAACGCTTATCGTCTCGCCCCTTTCCCTTATCCATTCCAGAAGCTCCTCTGTAGTGTGCAAAGGATTATATTCTTTTGCAGCTTTCGTGTTTTCTATCATAAAGTCAAAACTACCTCAGCACAAAAAAGATATAAATCATTATAGATTAACAGACCCTCGCTGTAAATTCCATCAAAAACTCTTCCATATAGCGGGAAACGCGAAAGCAAAAAAGCTGAGCACTAAAAACAGTTTAAGCTGTATGACTCCCTCTCATCACGAAGAAGTTTTATCCCGTCTTCCTTTGATCTCACATATACAGCAGGCAGCCTTCTTGAAAGGAAGAGCACCGGGGCCTCCGTTACCGCATATGCTCCGGCTCTCTTAAACCTCAGCAAGTCTCCTGTCCCGGCTCCCTCAAGGCTTACGTTCCTTGCAAGCACATCCGCCGTAGTGCAAAGACTCCCGCAGATCGTATACTCCGCAGCAGCACCCTTTCCGTCATGCTCTATGACCGGTATCTTCATAGCCATGTTCTGGGCATAGTACTTAAGATGGTGCGTCCCTCCGTCAGCTATTATGTAGTTGACATCCCCTGTAGTTTTGATGTCCATCACGGTAGTCTCATAGGTTCCGCAGGGGGCTGTAAGGAAGCGGCCCATCTCTATACTCAGGGGATACTTTTCCTTCAGTTCCGATATCAGCGCCGATGCTTCTTTAAGAAGCTCCATATCCTTCTTTTCGCACGCTTCTTCAGTTCCCGCATAACATTCGGACATCAGTCCCGGACCATACTCCAGAAGTCCGCACTCAAATCCTTCCTCCGACCTGAGTTCACTGATCACCCTGTCAAGCCGCGCGATATCCTTCTCGATCTGCTTTATCCCCTTAGCAGTCCCCGAATAATAATGCAGTCCCTTGATATGGACATTTTCACGGTCCGCCGCATCCTTAATAACGGCTCTGACGTCCTCTTCCGGCATGCCGAACTGATTCCCGCTTGAAAGCCTCGGCAGGATCTCCACCCTTCGCCCGCTTTTTTTCGCAGCCTCCTTTATCAGTTCATAATGCCTTATGCTTTCCGCCGTGATAATTCCCGCTCCGTATGAAAGAGCCTCTTCTATATCCCATGCCTCCTTCATCACGCCCGAATAGATTATCCTGTCAGGAGATACCCCATGCTCCCTGCACAGGGAAAGCTCACCCGGGCTGCACACCTCCAGGTGCTTTATCTGCTCCGGAACATACGGGATAAGGAAGGGATTGGCCTTTATCGAATATACCAAAGGGATACCCGCAAAAACCGACTGTACATCCCTTATTCTCCCGTGAAAGACGTCTATATCGAAGATGTAAGCGGGAGTCCTCAATCATCCTCCTCCTGGAGCTTTTTTATCATTGCCTCCATCGCATCCGCCGAGTTGAAGTTTTCAGCCACAAGATCCCTGGGGCTTATTTCTATATCGAAAGCATCGTTGAGTCTCGACACCAGGTCTATGATATCGAATGATTCAAGCACATTGTCATCTATAAGAGACTTCTCGTTTTCAAAATCCACATCCGGCCTCAGATCACTTAAGATCCCCATAAGCTTTTCCCGCATATCATTCCTCCTTCATAACCATCAAAACTGTGCATACACCAGATCCGCGGCATCATAGCCCGTACCGTATGCCCCGAAAATTATAACAGCAAAAATACAAATATACCAGAAGGCAAATCTCAAAGGCACGGGCAGCGACATAAGCTTCGAGCGTATGGATATGCCCGCCTCCTTGACAGTCTCCACGAAAGCTACCACGATCAGCCCTGTGATTATCACAAGATATCCGTACCTGTCTATGCCTATGTCCTGGATATGCTTTACCACTATATCAAACCTCAGGTCTGTAAATATCAGCTTAAACATATGGATTCCCTTGCCGAGAGTATCCGCCCTGAAGAACATCTCACCTATAATGATGATAAAGAAAAGCTTCACATATCTGAACACCCTTACCGGCACCGAAGTCTCCTTCAGATGCATCAGCTCCAGCAGCTTCAGGAAAGGCTCCTCGACTATATTCTCAAACAGTATCAGCACGAAGTAATACATGCCGTAAAACACATATGTCCACCTGGGTCCGTGCCAGAGCCCGTTTGAAAGCCATACAAAAAACAATGCTATCGCCGGCGTGATGAACCGGCTCACACCGTTTCCAACGATCTTCCTTGCCTTCTCCGTTATCTTCGCCGCGGGCTTGGACAGGGATATAGGATAAAAGATATAATCCCTGAAAAATGTCCCGAGCGTGATATGCCATCTCCGCCAGAAATCCGATGCGTTCTTTGCGTAGAAGGGCTGCCTGAAATTATCCGACAGCCTCACTCCGAATACCCTCGCGCTGCCTATGGCTATATCTATCGCCCCCGAAAAGTCCATATATTCCTGAAGCGTGAACAGGAGTGCCGCGAAAAGGGCAACTCCGCCGTCCATGTACTCCCCGTCAAACAGCTGCGATACCGCGGGCGCCAGATGATCCGCTATGACAAGCTTTTTGAACAGCCCCCACAGTATCCTCTGATATCCTTCTGCAACGTCATTCTCGCATATCCCGTCTCCCGCAAAGAGCTTCCCTGCCTCGGAGTATCTTGTGATGGGTCCCTCAACAAGCTTCGGGAAGAACGACATGAAAAGAAGGATATTGAGAATGCTTTTTTCCGCGGGTATTTTCTCCCAATAAACATCGGCAAGATAGGCAATGGCCTCCAGGGTGTAATACGATATCCCTATCGGGACGGCAAGCCCGAGTATATGCCAGTCAAAGGCAAGCCCGGCTATCTGTGTGATACGAACGATATTAAGTCCGATAAAATCAAGATACTTGAAGCAGACGATTACGATTAGAAGGATCACCACTGCCAGAGTAAGTACCAGCTTCTTCTTTTTCTTACGCTGCTTCCGTTTAAGGCTCTTGTCATTGCTTATCGAATCAAGGAGTCTCCCGGTTCCCCAGACAAAGACAGCCGCCGCGATATTTGCCGCGAGCAGCAGCCCGCTCAGACTGAAAAAGAAAAACCAGCTGGCGGCAAGCAATACTATCCTGCGTCCCTTCCGGGGCACGATCTGGTATATCAGAGCCGTCAGTGGCAGCAGCAGGCCGAAATACATCCATGTAGTATATGACAGCTGATCCCACCATTTTACCATACAGTCAATGAAATAATTCAGATCCATCAATCCTTCCCTGCCTCGTTATAATCCCTGTCCCATTCAGCATAATCCTTATCGCCCCTGTGATCGGTGAGCTCATAGTTATCCTTAAGATAATCCGCAAGATAGGCGCTTACCTTCTCCGCACCAGCAGAGTTCATATGATCTCCCCCGTCCTTTGTATCCGTGTTCCAGTCAAGTCCGATATCCTCCAATGAAAGATTCATATCAAGAAAGGGGACGCCGTGTGCATCCGACCATTCCCGTATGCCCTTATGAGTCTCCTTATTATAGTTTCCCGCGCTCGGAAGCGCCAGTACCAGAAGCTCGATCCCGTTATCACTGCAATAATCCGCGATCTCCTCAAGGTATTTCTGATTGAGCGGCTCTATCACCATAGGAGGTGCATCCTCTTCCATGTAGTCAGGACTGCCCTCATAGGGCTTGATATCATGAGACGGCTTGTATCCCTTTCTCATTTCCGACAATCCGCCACCCTCCTCGAAGGGATGCCAGCCCTTGTAAAAAATATGGTAATGGAATATCGGGAAGATGCTTTCTATGAGATTTGTAGGAAGAGCAAAATCATCCTTATACGGTGATGCCGCCATTGTCATAATATCCGCCTCCAGCACCAGAAGCTTCGGACTCTGCCCTTTGCAGGCGTTCTTTATCATAACCGACTGATCACAAAGCCTCATTGCTCCGTCACTTAGGTCATAGGAAGTGATCCCAGTAAGAGACCATATAGCAAGCGGCGAGATCGCCCTGAAAACAAGGCTGTCGCCGGCAAAAAGCACGTCTATGGTCCCTTCCTTCTCCTCTGCTATCTCCGCAAGCTTCGCTCTGGTCGAGATGATATCATATACCACCCCCTCACGCGGGCTTACGGCAAAGGATGTGATGCCAAGCAGCACGATGGCTCCTATGACAAAGCATATGGCTTTCTTATGCTTCATTTGCCATCTTCTCCAGTTCCTTTATATCTGTCTTCCCGTTGGCAAGCCTCGGCAGCTCATCAAGCTTCTTTACCCTCCTCGGCACCATGAATCCGGGGATCCTTCCCCTGAGCTCCGTGACAACCTCTTTCATCTCTGCCTCGCCGGAATAAAAAAGCCATATGATCTCCTTTTCCGGGTCATAGACAGCCGCAGAGGACTCCACCTTTCCCGATGCACAGGCCGCCGATTCTATTTCATCGAGCTCCACCCTGTGACCCATATGCTTTATCTGGCGGTCTCTCCTGCCGTGAAATTCCAGTATCCCGTCCTCCCTGTATCTTCCTATATCACCTGTCTTATAGATAAGCTCGCTATAAGCCTCATTGAGCGGATTCCGTACAAAAGCCGCCTCCGTCCTTTCCCTGTCATTATAATATCCCAGAGCAAGTATGGGACCCGCGACGCAGATCTCTCCATATTCTCCCACCGGCACCGCTTTGCCCGCATCGCTCAGAAGGAACACCTTATAATCCTCATAAGGAACGCCTATCGGCAGTGCACCCTCAGGCAGGTTTTCCCTGTCTATCCTGTAATAAGTGCACGATGCGGTGGCTTCGGTAGGCCCGTATTGATTAACAAACAAAGCATCGGGGAGCTGCTCCTGCCACTCGTAAAGCACCGAGGGAGGCATAACCGATCCCGAGAAGCAGATCTTTTTCAGATACTCCGGCCGGCTTTCCTTAAAGGCACCGAGCTTTGACAGTACGCACAGAGCAGAGGTACTCCAGCCTATGCAGGATATCTTTCTTTCATTAAGCAGCGAAAAAAGCGAACCAGGCTGCATGAAATATTCCTTCGGGCAGAGGCAGTCGTAAGCTCCCGTAAGCAGAGGTACGTAGATATCCCTTACGGCAGCGATATAATCAAGCGGCGACTGGGAGCAGAGCCTGTCCGCCTCATCTATCCCCATCATCCCTGCATAAGCCGTGATATAGCACATAAGCGAGTGGTGGGAGGTAAGCACCCCCTTGGGAGTGCCGCTGGATCCCGATGTAAAGATAACATACAGGGGATCATTCTCCGTCATATACCGGCGGATCAGCCCCAGCTTATCCTCATTTATTTCATGATCACATATATCGGCAAAGCTTACTTTTGTTATTTCCATATCACATTCAATGCCGGGATCGTCGGTGATGAGAAGCTCAGGAGACAGCACCTTCATTATCTTCTCTATGCGGGATTCCGGCTGAGTGCTGTCTATCGGAGCATAGGCATGGCCTGAGTATACTATTCCCAGGAAAGCCGCTATGGTATGGACGCTCCGCTTCATCATGACGGCAACAGGCTTTTCAGACAGTGTCATCTTACTGAGTGCCGATCCGATCCGCTTTGCTT
>CACZRA010000015.1 GCA_902783395.1 uncultured Lachnospiraceae bacterium | reverse complement strand
GCCTTCATTCCTAAAGACACGGCCTATCTCGTACACTCTTTCCAGCCCTCCGACTATAAGCCTCTTCAGGTAGAGCTCAAGAGAGATCCTGAGCTTCACATCCTCATCGAGCGCATTATAATGTGTCTCGAAAGGCCTCGCTGCGGCTCCGCCCGCATTGGAAACGAGCATGGGTGTTTCGACTTCTATGAAATCCCTTCCGTCAAGGAAGTTTCTTATCTCTTTTATTATCTGCGATCTCTTTAAGAAGGTCTCCTTGGATTCCTCACTCATGATGAGATCAAGATACCTTTGTCTGTATCTTGTATCCGTATCGGTCAGCCCGTGGAATTTCTCCGGGAGTGGCTTCAGTGCCTTGGTCAGCAGAGTAAGCTTTGCGGCATGTACGGATATCTCGCCTGCCTGAGTGCGGAAAACCTCTCCCTCGACACCGATGATATCTCCGACATCCATATATTTCTTGAAATCATCATACTCAGCCTCTCCGACTGAATCCCTCGCGACATATATCTGTATCTTGCCTGACCGATCCATGCAGCTGCAGAAGGATGCCTTTCCCATTTTGCGTTTGAACATCATCCTGCCCGCGACCCGCACGGTCTTCCCTTCAAGCTGGTCAAAGCCGTCCTTTATCTCCTGTGCATGGTGGGTCACGTCATATTTTGTTATCTGAAAAGGATCCCTGCCTTCTTTCTGGAGTACCGACAGCTTTTCCCTTTTTACCGCGAGTATGTCTTCCTGTGGCATATGCGCCCTCCGTTCAGTTTACTTTCTGGGCTTTTTCTCATTTGTTACAGACAGGATCTTATACTTCAAGAGTCCGGCCTTAGTTTCAACCTTAACTGTATCGCCTTTTTTATGTCCGAGTATAGCCCTTCCGACAGGGGATTCAACGGATATCTTGTTTTCAAGGCTGTTTGCTTCTGTAGAGCCTACTATATTAAACTCCATTTCATCCTTATATTCCATGTCCATAAGCTTGACCTTGCTGCCCATGCCGATCCTGCCTCTTTCTATGGATTCCTGTGATACAACCTTTGCATAGTTGAGCAGATGATTTATCTTATCAACACGACCCTTGATCTCTGACTGCTCGTTCATAGCCGCATCATACTCGGCATTCTCAGAAAGGTCTCCCTGCTCCCTTGCCTCCCGAAGCTTTTCTGCTATTTCCTTGAGCTTGACATTTACAAGCTCATCCAGCTCAGCCTTAAGGTCATCGTAGCCCTCCTGGGTCATTTCATAGTGTTTGATCTGTGCATCTTCTCCCATTTTTCCTACTCCTAAAACATAAAACTCAAGATGTATTTCCGGTATTCTGCACTCCCAAAACATCCGCAGAATATGGACAAGACATTGTATACTATAACATTATTAAAGTCAAATATCCGATATCAGCCTCCTCATTTCATCCCATGTTTCAGCTTTATTGATATTTACCCTAAGCTTTGCAGATCCTGCGATGCCGGCCGTATACCATCCGATGTGTTTTCGCATCTCCCTGACCCCGATATATTCTCCCTTTTCCCGGACCGTCATTTCAAGGTGTCTCAGCATCATTTCCTTTTTCTCTTCGATCGTGGGAATATAATCCTTCTTTTCCCGGAGCCCTCTGAATATCCACGGGTTACCCCTGGCAGCCCTTCCTATAGCCACGCCGTCGCACCCAGTCATACAGATCATTTTTTCGGCACTCAAAACATCACAGACATCTCCGTTTCCGATAACGGGAATGTCAACGCTCTGTTTCACCATCGCTATGATATTCCAGTCTGCCTTTCCCTCATAGTACTGTTCTCTTGTTCTTCCGTGGACAGTGATCATTCCTGCACCGGATTCAGCTGCCGCATGTGCCACCTCCGGCGCGTTTATATGCATGGGATCAAATCCTGCCCTCATTTTCACTGTCACTATTCTGTCGGTAGCATTTGCAACCGCTTCCACTATTTTTCCCGCAAGAAGAGGATCTTTCATTAACGCGGAGCCTTCTCCGTTATTTACTATCTTCGGCATAGGACATCCCATGTTTATATCGATCATATCAAAAGGAATCTGATCAGACAGGATACGGACCGCTTCTGCCATCGTATCCGGTTCAGAACCGAAAAGCTGCAGCGCTGCCGGATGCTCCATATCAGACAGTCTGCAAAGTGCATATGTTTTTTTATTTCCGTATGTGACAGCCTTGGCAGATACCATTTCGGTAACCGTCAGATCCGCCCCGTTTTCCCGGCAGATCTCACGAAAGCTGATATCTGTGACTCCGGCCATCGGAGATAATACGGTATATATATGCCCTTCTGTCATAGGTCGATCTGTTCTCCGAGAAAAACGACCTTATAGAAAAGAGTTATCTCCTCAAACAACTGCCTCTGCGTCATCTGAAGGTTTTTTATCTCCAGCTCCGCTCCTATATCATCATACAGGGCATCGGCTTCTTCCGCATCGGTTACAAGTGACAGTTCCCCTTCTTCATCAAATCTGATCAAAAAAGTCCCGCCGCACTTTTCCGTGAATTCAACACATATGATATGCAGGCTATCCTTTACCTGCTCAGGAAGCTTCGAAAAATCACTGTTAAAATAGTACTTTTTTTCATAAGAATTTGCTCCGCACAGTACAACGCTTTTCCGCTCGTCAAATGTATCCATATACCCCCCTTACGGAAACCTCTCCCGCAAAAACTGTTGCATCCGTACCGTCACTTCTGGTGATCCTAAGTCTCCCCTGATCATCTATGCCATGCGATACAGCATCATATTCTCCCTTCGGATCAAGCACACGTATTTTTTCTTCCACATTCACGCAGACTTCATCATATTCTTTTTTCAGTCCACTCATATCCTCTGTTTTGCAAAACTCTTCATAATACACTTCAAAAGCATTCGTTATAGCCGCGGCTACCTTTGCTCTGGAGTAGGTCTTACCGCTCTCAAGATACATGGATGTCGCTGTGTTCCTTATGTCCTCCGGGAATTCCTTGTTATTCACGTTTACACCCGTACCTATTATCACAGCATGGATAAAATCCGGCTCAGCAGTCATTTCAGTAAGGATCCCCACCAGCTTCTTTCCGTTAATGACTATGTCATTGGGCCATTTTATTTTTACATCCAGTCCTGACACCTCTCTTATTCCCTTTTCAGCGGCCATTGCCATAACGAGAGTCATCATAGGTGCAGTATTCGGATGAAACGAAGGTCTCAGAAGATAGCTCATGGCTATATTCACTCCTCCGTATGACTTCCATGCTCTGCCCCTTCTTCCTTTCCCCTTTGTCTGGACATCGGCTGCGGCGATCAATCCTTCCCCGGCCCCTTTATCAGCCCTTCTCCGCAGCTCATCATTTGTACTGTCTGTTTCTTTGAAGAATAAAAGCTCTCTTCCGAGCCATTCGGTATTAAGATACGCTTTAAAGGATTTCTCTCCGAATGCCTCAGCGTCACCGGCTATCCTGTAACCTGTCCCGCTGACAGCCTCTATTTCCACGCCCTCACGGCGCAGAGCTTCGATCTGTTTCCACACGGCATTTCTGGAGATCCCCATGGCATCGGCGATCTCCTGCCCTGATACATATTCATTCCTTTCTCTGAGAAAAGTTAATAGATCCAAGGGTTAATGACTCCCTGAGCCGCAAGTCCGCCTGCTATGCACATGGCAATAGGAACGACAAACAGCAGCGAGGTATATCTTCGGGATATGAATCCTCTTATGATATTTGTAGCGAACATGGCTGCCCCCGAGTAGAATACTACAGCCAACAGGATCTCCGATCCATTTATTATCACTATCACGGCTGAAACAATAACCGTGACCGCAAGGAGGATCGTGAAAAGGTCCGTCAGAAATTTTGAGTTTTTCTTATCAAACTTCATATATCCCAGTCATCTGCAAGTGTGGCAGCCATAACAGCTTTTATCGTATGCATACGGTTCTCTGCCTCATCAAATATGGCATCCTGATATGACTTAAACACTTCATCCGTAACCTCCATACAGGTAAGACCGAACTTAGCATTGATCTCTCTTCCTATCTCCGTATCAAGATCATGAAAAGCCGGGAGACAATGCATGAAGATCGCATTTGATGACGCGTTCTTCATCACGTCCATGGTGACCCTGTATGGGGTCAGCTCTTCGATCCGCTCCTCCCATACCTCATCAGGCTCTCCCATAGATACCCATACATCGGTGTATACTACATCGGCATCGCCTGTTCCCTGTTTTACATCTTCAGTGAGCAATATTTCTGCTCCGGATTCCTCAGCCCATTTACGGCACTGTGATACGAGCTCCTCTTCCGGAAAATACTTCTTTGGCGCCACCGCATGAAAATTTAATCCCAGCTTGGCACAGCCAATCATCAGGGAATTTCCCATATTATATCTGGCATCTCCCATGTATGCGAGGGTACGTCCTCTTAATTCTCCCATATGCTCCCTTATTGTCATCATATCGGCGAGTATCTGCGTAGGATGATACTCATTTGTCAGACCGTTCCACACAGGGACTCCGGAGTGTTTAGCAAGGCTCTCCACAATTTCCTGGCCATATCCTCTGTACTCTATCCCGTCAAACATTCTTCCGAGGACCTTGGCCGTATCCTCTATGCTTTCCTTTTTCCCGATCTGTGAACTCTTGGGATCAAGGTATGTAGCTCCCATACCGAGATCATGTGCCGCAACCTCAAATGACGATCTGGTCCTTGTAGAGGTCTTCTCAAATATCAGTGCAACATTCCGTCCCTTCAGCCTGTCATGAAGGATATGCTGCTTTTTCATCTGCTTAAAATGCGCAGCCATATCTATGAGATAAAGGATCTCCTCCGGTGTAAAATCTTTTAATGTCAGAAAGCTTCTTCCTTTTAATGAGATCATAGGTTACAAATCCTCGCTCTGGTTTTCTACATCTTCTATGATAGCTTCCGTGGCGGCGGCCGCCTCTATGCCGCCTGCGCCTGTATCCGGATGGATACAGGGATCGGGCTCAGCTGCCGGCCTTTGTTTTTCGCTGTCGTCTACAGGAGTGGAATTTCCTATTCCGAGAGCTTCCGCTGCCACACCGAGAGTTTCCACTACAGCTGAAATATCTGACGGCATGAATATTTTTGTAGCCCTTCCGTCAGCCACATCCTTCAGCGCATCGATCCCCTTTAATCTCAGCACCCCTTCGGAAGGTGCTGCCTTATTGAGCATATTTACACCCTCTGCCTCAGCTTCATATACGAGCTTTTTTGATTTTGCCCGGCCTTCTGCCAGGGCGATCTGGGCATCTCTTTCAGCCTCAGCTGCCAGAATTTTTGCTTTCTTGTCACCCTCTGCCCTTGCTACTACAGCTTCCTGATGAGCCTGTGCCTCGAGAACTGTCTGCCGTCTTTCACGCTCAGCCCTCATCTGTTTCGTCATTATCATTTCTATCTCTTTGGGAGGAGCTATGTTCTTGATCTCAACCCTGGTGACCTTAATCCCCCACGGATCCGTTGCTTCATCAAGGATGGTCTGCATTTTGGCGTTTATCTGATCCCTTCCGGTCAGCGTCTGGTCCAGTTCCATCTCACCAATTATATTCCTGAGAGTTGTTGCCGCAAGATTCTGTAGACCTGCAATAGGATGCTCTACTCCATATGCATAAAGCTTCGGATCAAAAACTTTACAGAAAACCACAGAGTCTATCTGCATGGTAACATTATCCTTTGTTATCACGGGCTGCGGAGGAAAGTCCAACACCTGCTCCTTAAGGGACATCTTTACCGCAACTCTTTCTATGAACGGAGTTTTAACATGTATCCCGGCTGTCCACGTTGTCTTATACTTTCCGAGTCTTTCGATAACAAATGCTTCCGCCTGCGGAACTATACGCACGTTCACGAGAATAAGCACTATTACCAGAACCAATATCACTATAACTATAGCCATCTCTATTCCTCCTGCTAACATATTTTGTCCGTCTCTGCTGTGATCGGGAAAACAGTATTATAGCATATAAAAAACCACAGATACAATTCTCTGTGGTTATTTTTCATGTTCATTGTCAAAATCCCCGGCCCATACCTGCCCGTGGAACCGGCTGTCTTACCAATACACGTGATTGCCTATTACGATCCCTGCATGCCCCGACTTTACGTTCCTGAAGTACTTTGCGTTGCCTACATTCGATACTCCGCTCAAAGCATCCCTTGCTGCCTGTCTTGAAGACGCTGAGATCGCTCCGGTCGATATTGTAGCAGCAAGCTTTCCTGATGAAGCCGGTCCGAACTGTCCCGGAGCATATATCGCACCCGAGATCGAGCCATACCCTGATCTTGCCCTGTTGACCACCACTGCACCTACTGCAAGCTGTGCATCGTATGGTCCGTTGCACTCACACTGTATAAGCGCCGCCAGCAGCGTCTCATCATCTACGGATGCGGATACCGATCCGTTGTTTGTAACAGAAGGCTTCGAATTGCTGTCAGAAGAACTGCTTTCTTCGTTACCGCCTGATTTGCTCTCTTTCTTCTTTTTATCGGACTCTTCCTTTGCCGCCTTTGATTTCTCTTCCCTGTCCTTTATCTCTTCTATGGTCTCCCCTGACTTATAGACCGTCTTTATGCTGATGTACTCACTGGACACATATCCTGTATCCTCACCGGATGTTCCGTCTTCAAATGATATCTTAGCCCAGTCATCACCCTCGAGATCAATGAGCTCAACCTCATCACCCTCTGAGAGCATTGCCTTGACCTCAGCGTCCTCCGAAGCTTCCGACCGTATTCTCAATGCATCTGCATTTATGATGGCGATGTCTCTTGTCGCGCCTTCCGTTTTCTTCTCAGCTTCCTCTCCAAAGATCATATAATCATTTTTTGCCCAGCCTTCAAGCTTTCCGGACCTTATCTTTGTCCAGCCGTCAGCTGACTCCAGGATCTCTCCGACACAATCCTTATAGAGATATCCGAGAACCTTTCCTTCTTCAGATGCCTCCGCTCTCACGTTCATGATATCATCAACATCTGCCACGCAAAGTCCGCCTGTCTCTTCTGAAACTGACTCAGGTGCTTCATCACCCTTTGCGTTGACTGCGGGATCCTCTTCCTCTCCGGCAGCCTGAACATCCTCAGTCTCAGATAAAGAAGCATTACCTGACTCTATATCATCGGCTTTTCCTACGCTGACGATCTTCATGACACCGCTGCCGCTTCCTGCGTTGATCACCGGCTCCTCTTCCTTTTCAACAGGCTCCATAGCCTTTATGGTAGCCTCTGAAAGACTGTCCGTATCAGGAGAAACCAGCTGCTTGGCAGCACCCGCCGATATGGAATCCAAGATGTTTTCTGATGCATATGCACTTGTCGTTACTGCCATCGAGAGCGCTACCGCAAGCGATGCAGACAATAATTTCTTTAACATGGTAACAATCATTTAACATATTTGTAATCTTTTGTCAAATGCCTTTTTTCCGTTTCTACATATAGTATATAGCAAAAATAACACCCCCCGAATATTGATATCCGGGGGGTGGAATTTTACAGATATTTCCGTTCTTGTTTATTCGATCGTGAAGAATTCCATCTCCGAGTTGAGCTGGTTCGCAAGCTCTTTCAGATCTCCTGCGGACTCGTTTATCATCGCAAATGTTGCATTAAGCTCCTGAACGGAGGCTGTGGTCTGTTCCGAAGACGCCGCATTCTCCTCTGAGATCGCAGACAGATCCTCTATGATGCCCGACAGGCTTTCCTTAGCATGATTAAGCGTTGCCACCCTTGTTGTAATGTTTTCGGTACTGGAAAATACACTCTGTACCCCGTTGTCCATCTGATACATATCTTCCTTTGTAGCGTCAAGCTGGTCGCTCTGTTTCCTGAAATCCTCCGTCAATACCGCAAGCTCCTGAACACTCCGCTCTGATTTTGCCACCAGATTTGTGACTATTTCATTGATCTTAACGGCCGCGTCACCCGACTGGTCCGCCAGCTGTCCTATCTCGGTTGCGACTACCGCAAACCCTCTGCCTGATTCTCCTGCTCTCGCCGCTTCTATCGAGGCATTAAGGCTCAGGAGATTCGTCTGGCTTGATATGGCCGTTATCATGCTTGATGCTTCCGCTATATCCTTTACTGCGGTATTTGTCTCCCTTATCTGTTCATCTATCAGCTTTACGGACTGGACCACATGTTCATTCTGAGTGATAAGCTCATTCAGCGCTTTAATCGCCCTGTTGCACGACTCTCTCATCTCATCCGCATGTCTCGACAGTTCATCCACCGAAAAGTTGATCTCCTCTATGCTGTTGCCTATGTCAGCAGTATCACTTACGGCAGTCTGAATACTTTCCGCCTGACTTACCGCGCCCTTCGAGATATCCTCAACAGCAAGGCTGACCTGTCCTGAGGCCTCGGTTGCCTGTCCTGATGATTCTGACAGGGATTCTCCGGAATTTGATACGTTTCCTGCAAGCTGAATGGACTTTCCTATTGCCTGTCTCAATTCTTTTATCAGATCCTCAGTGCTTGCGGCTATGGTACCAAGATCATCTTTTCTCGCAAGAAGTGAATCATCCATGTCTACCTTGAGATTACCCTTCGCAACCTCCTGAAGCGTCCCCGTAAGTGAATCCATAACATGTCCTACTCTCCGTTCCACAAAGACCGCAAGACACGTTACGGCAATAAGGATTATGACCGTTATGCTGCCCATCAGTAATATCGCGCTCTTAAGAGCATCAGTAACTACAGATGCCTTGGTTCCGACAAATATCATCCCTACGATAGATCCGTCGGAATTCCTTGTCGGAACATAGTATCCGTAATACTTAGCGCCCTCTATTGTTATATTTTCCGCAAGATAATTCTGCCCCGCCTGAAGCACGGTTGCTATCACGGCATCTGAGGCTTTTGTTCCCACCGCCCTTTCTGTAGAGCCGCTTTTCAGTACAGTAGTAAGGACACGTGTGTCACCCATAAAAAGTGTATACTCAAGCTGGGTTTCCCCTTTCAGATTGTCGAACTGCTCTGTCAGTTCATCTGCGAGAGAAATACCCTTCTCTTCATTTTCGCTTATCCCCCCCTTGGAGAGTACACCATCCTCATAGGCCCAGTCTCCGTCATATTCGTTACTGAGCTCATCACTCATCTGGTATGCAGCCACCATAAGGGTATGCTCTATCTGCGATACAGTAGAGGTCTGAATCCTGATCACTGCCACGATCGTCAACAGTATAGATGTGACTACAAGTGCCGCGATCGCGATCAATACGATCTTACGTACAATCCTGCCTTTTCGTTCCATGCTGTTTCCTCCTGTTAAGTTGTAATGTGGTGATCTGTACATTTTACCACGAAATTGCCGGGCGGGGCTATAGAAATGATCCCGTTTTCTATGGTAAAATGAATGCGGCATCGTACTATATCTTAGAAAGACAGGATCCGGAGGAACGATATGAACGATAAGGAAAAGATGATGAGAAAGATCGGTATGAAAATGAGCATCTGTATGGGTATAACACTGAGCTTTTTCCTCTCTCTTGTCGGGGTTTCGACATCCGGTCATTTTACGATCCCAGGGTGGATCGTAAGCTTTATCATAAGTACGGTCATAAGCCTGGTCATCGGATTTTTCGTCCCGATGAAAAAGGTCTCTGACGCTGTATTAACCCGATTCAATATGCAGCCGGGCAGGCTTTCCTCCAGATTGCTCGAAGCTTTGATATCTGATCTTATATACACTCCGGTTATAACGTTTTGCATGGTGTTCGCTGCCTATAAAAAAGCTGTCTCCATGGGTGCTCCGGTCAGATTTCTTCCGATGTTCCTTTCATCACTTGCTGTATGCATGGTTGTAGGTTTTATCCTTATCTTTATATTTATGCCGTTTTACATGAAGCTGATAATCGGCAATTCTTCCCCGGATACAAAAAAAGACCGCCCGGAAAAATGATTCCGGACGATCACCGCAGAGGGTGGGATTCGAACCCACGCACCGGAGACCGGCCTAAAGCATTTCGAGTGCCTCCTCTTGGACCACTTGAGTACCTCTGC
>CACZRA010000014.1 GCA_902783395.1 uncultured Lachnospiraceae bacterium | reverse complement strand
TTCCCTGGCTCAACCGCCGAGCATTGCACAGCCGGAAGCGTATGTTAAGCCTAAAAGGTAAAAAAATCGTAGGCTTTGAGCGGTCGTTGGTTCTCCCCTCGGAGAGCCTATATCCCTTGATATGCTTTAACTATATAATCAAAAAATGTTTCCTTCGGTTTGAATCTTACATGAAGCATTTTGCAAGGCTCACGGTATGAGCAAGGTCGGTGCAACGGAGCAGGCTATCAGACAGTATATGGATAAAATGAACAAGGCACTCAAGAATGTGAAGTAAAAAAATAAAGCACCCTTTTCTCTTGGTTGAGAATTGGGTGCTTTTTGAATTACAGGATTTGATGCTTAACTTATTAGCATTGAATAGATATATATTCACTTCTGATAATATAAACATTGCTGGCCTAAAATATACTGCCCTCGTATATACATCAGTGAAGAAGGAGTCTCCAGACTGGGCAACATACCAAAATATGACGGCTCAATTATGAATTCAGTGTCTTCAGAAGATGATCGCCCCTGAGATTCATCCTTATTCTGGACGGAAGCACCTGTTCGAAGGACCTTCTTCCTGCCAATCAGCCTTGATGCCCACTCTCGCGTATCTGGATCCTGTATGGAGAGAAAACTGTGATACTTAGAACAGTCGATAAGAATCTTTCGATCATTCTCACCATATACTTTATCAATCTGGCTCAGGCTTTGTATGCTGATCAGAATAGAAGCATTGTAAGCCCTCATCAAAGCTGCTGACTGAGCAATCACGGGCATATAGCCCAGAGAACCAAACTCATCCAAAATAAAGCAAATTGGAGGCTTTTTGTGTTCTTCTCTTTGCATTACTGCCCGCATGAACTGATTAAAAATGAGAGCCAGAAGAGAGGCATAGACCTCGACATCTGTCTTTGCGACTTGGAGAAAAACATCTGTGCACTGCTCAAGATCATATGGAACAATTAATTCATGATCGTCATCATCTGACAGGAGTTTGCACACAGGATGGGATGTATAAATAAGGAGGCTCTTGCAGAGTTTAGACCATCCACCGCCGACATTCTTCTCATTTTCGTCCTTGAATTTAGCAACGTATTTAATTGCTGGCAGATACCCGGATTCTTCGACGAGCTGGCCATATTCAGCAAATGAATGAGTTGTGATATCGATGCATATGGCTGGGAAGGATATATTAATATCTGTGTTGAGCGTATAAAGGAGGATACCGACCAGAAAGTCCCGGGCAACGTCAGTAAAATAAGCTCCGTTATCGCCACCATCATTTTGAACGACAGTGTTTGCAAGCTCTCTGAAGAATGTTTCCTGGTCGTTATCATCCATGTTTCTCGCGGATAAGAGAGGATCGAAATGACAACTGTGGTCAGGATTGATAAGTGAAAAACATTTGATTTTACGTTTTTTTCGACAAACCTCGTAGATTTCTCCTTTTAAATCCAGAACCATGCACGATCCCCTCTGAACAAATTTATCGCCTTCTTTTTGCATACCGAAACGAAGAGCGGTAGGGATGATGACAGATCTGGATTTTCCGTCACCCGGTGACCCCCAGACGAAACCAACAATACCATTATCTTTGGGTTCAAAAGACACGAGACGGCGACCATATTTGCCGAAAATCACGCCCCCGGACGTGGTCCACCTTTGCTCCGGCAGAAGATTTACGTCCATTTTTTGGGGCTCAGCATCCATAAAATAAGAAACCAGTTCGTTGTAGGACCTGTTATATGCGGCATGGTCAGGGCCGTACTTACGACCTGTAAGCCGCGTATACCTTTTTGCTCTTAGGACAATGAAACTGCCACGTATCCAGCCTAGGACAAGACCAATATTAACGGCTAAATACAGCAACCGATACAGTATTCTTGAGAGGCCATAATCATTGAGGCCTAACATGCCGGCGAGAAAGAGAAATATCTTGTCTCTCGTGGTGAATATGATTAGCCCTATCAATACGATCCAGATGAGCTGATAATAATGTATGTTTTCAATAATAGAATACTTATGCTTTTTGACGTTTAATTTCATATTTAGTTCCTTTCTCACCTTGTTCTGGTGCGGTCGTTGCTACGATGCCAACCGGACGATTTAGTCCAGCCAGTATCTGTTTTTCTTTCTTCTGTTCTATCCATCTGATTAATGCGTTCCGCCTGTTCCCTTATGACGGCTTCAAGTTCATGAATTTTCTCGTTTTGGATCTGTACGAGGGCTTCATTATTAATGGCGACAACGGATCTGCAGATAGATGGCTTCAGACCGGCGCTGTCCAGAGTCCTCTGAAGCGCCTCCCGGGGAAGAGGTCTGTTCCGGATTTCTTCTATACTAATGCCGGTCGCACGGGTTAACTCTTTCATGTCTCTGACGGAAAGGTTAAAACCTCCGGTTTTTCCGGTGTAGACGGTGTCGGCACCGGGTATATTATGCGTCCGGAGATACTCAGCAAAGTCCCCATGAAAATGTTGAAGTTCAGCCTTATTTATGACGTCTGCGCCGGATATCTTATAATCGAAATAATCGGTCATATGTGCATAGTTTTTTACGGGGATTTTCTGTCCATTATCAAGCCTTAGTTTG
>CACZRA010000013.1 GCA_902783395.1 uncultured Lachnospiraceae bacterium | reverse complement strand
ATTCTTCGATAACATAGACATATATGAGCTCGGCATACCCTCTGTGATTAGGAGTCGAACCGACAAAAAAGACCGCCATCCCAAGAAGGGACTCTTCTTTTCCCTCCCTGCTGACGATCCCTATCGGAAAAAAACTTTCCCCCCGCCCCGCTTTGATCACGGGTTCGGGGACCAGCTCATAAAAGCTCAGTATGCTGTATCGGTTCAGCGATCTTATCACTGTTTCCATTAACTTCTCCTTTTACCTTCCGGGAAAAAGCTTCCCGGACAGACTCTCGGCTTCCGGTGTGTTCCTCGGTATCACCACGACAGTGGAATCCGGATAGAGGCTGAACGCCGTCCTGAACGAGTCTCTTAACATACTTATCATCTGCCTGTTGCCGTCATTTCCGATGTATTGGAGCATGATCAGCTCAAGCTCTTCCTCTTCATTTTTCCTGACAAGAAAAAGCCCCTTTATCTTTTCCTCCTCTATGGCAAAACTCGATACATAGCCGTCAAACCATTCAATGGGTCTGTTAACGATATCAGGCGGAATACTCTTTCTTCCGGAAAAGATACAGTTCATAACCCCCTTCCTGAACTGCTTTTCATCCAGCTCATTGATCGAGCCGACATTTTGGGGCATCTTCGTGTTCTTAAAAAAATCCGTATCCCCGATCTCCCTTAAGGTCAGCCTCAGAGGCTCTTTACTCATACTGCCTCCTCCGACATGGTTATAAGCTCGGATAAAAGACTTCCCGGATCCTGCCCGTCTTCTCTGAAAGCAAAGCAGCCCTTGAAGTGAAGCTCCTCTCGCGTTTCATCGGTAAGAGCCTGTGTCACGATATTAATAAGCACCCTGATGGCTTCCTCCTGGTCCTTTGCCACTTTGGAGATGATAAGAAACCTGCTTCCTCCAAGAAACATGGTCTCACAGCCCTCCGGAAGCTCATCCCTTAGGGTCATGGCAGCCTCCCTCATCAGATCGTTTGTGGCGATGATACCGTTTTGGGCCATATACCCGCCTGTTTCATCTGAATAAAACAGTATCCCGGAGGAATAACCAAACGTGCCCGCGGATGCTTCCTGAGAGATCCTCTCTAAAAAGAAGCTGTTGTAAAATCCGGTTACGGGATCTTCAAAGGTATTTTCTCTCAGCATCCCGAAAAAGATCAGAAGATAACCTATGGTTGCGCCGGCTGTAGGCAAAGACATTCCCGGGATCAGGATCTCCCCTATCGTTCCGGCTATGAAAGGAATGATAAATGACTTTACCGGGAAGAAGTGAAGGCCGCCGCTTTTTCTCTTATACTTAACAAGAAATGAAGAAGTGCCGACGATATATATAACCTGAACCAGGATATACAGCCCCCATAAAGGCCGCATCTCTATTTTTCCTTCCGGAGTCACATAGAAGACAATGTTGGTAAAAAAATTGATCACGAGCAGAACGAGCACAAAAAAGAGGGGTATCAATGTAAATATCCTCAGACGTCTGATCCTGTTACGGCTTTTGTACAGCCTGAAATCTATGAACAGGGTCCAGAGATATATAAAGACCAGATTCAGTATCATGACAAGGTTGGTCGAAACAAACGTGACCTCCCGGACCAGGGTTGTCCCGCTCGCGAAAAGGATCTCTGCGATAATATCACATAAGATACAGGCGAAGAGTACACCCCACATGCCTATGAATATCTTATCGTCCGTACGTTTCCTTTTATAGATGGGACCGAGCTGCGTCCCGATCGAGACCAGCAGCACAGCGACCATGACAGTAGGCACAAACAGATATGCCTGAAGCATAAATAAATCCATAATGATTACCTCTTTCCCTCCGCTTTCCGGCTATGCTGTCACCACAGTCACATAAAATGATCGTTATTTTAATATTTTGATTTCATTTACAGTCTCTGTCAGAGCCTATGTCTCCTCCTGTGATGATACCTCATCTTGTGATGATTCATCCTGTGATGATTCATCCTGTGATGATACCTCATCACCGCTTCCATCCGCCTCATGCAACACAAGCTGATTGAAAGGTATCTCTATACCGTTTCTGTCAAAGATAAGCTTCACCTCACGATTGAGGGCGCGGATCGCGGGAAATCTCGTGGTGCTGTCCACATAGATAGCTATCTGGATCATCACGCTGCTGTCTTCAAAGGAGCTTACACCCTCATATTTCGGTCCCATCCTGAGTCCGGGTATCTTATCCGGACCGATCTTCTTAAGCTCTTCATCCAGGATCCGCCCTATCTCCTCGATACTCGCATCATAGGAAACAGCCACCTGGATCGTCTGTCTGGTTATTTCTTCGGAGCTTACGATATCCCGCATGGATGAATTATTGAATATCTTGATATTGGTCTCACGCTTCACCTTGGTAGTACGGAGGCCGATCTCAGTCACCGTGCCTTTCCAGCTTCCTACCTCGACAAAATCACCTACCTTGTACGCGCTCTCAAAAATTATGAAGAAACCCGCAAGGATATCACTGACCATATCCTTCGCCGCAAGGCTGATCATAAGGGACAGTATTCCTGCCGACGCGAGCAGAGTCTGTGTGTTGACGCCGAACTGGGAAAGCCCGTAGTATACGAAGATTATCATGCATATATATTTAATGGCATTCTTAACGAGAAGGCATATGGTTTCCACCCGCGTATCCGAGGCCCTTGCTATCCTGTAAAGTACGGTGTCGACCAGTACCGCGCCTACATACATGGCGCAGAGCAGGAATATGCATGAAGTGAACGCGAATATATTCGCTCCCTTTTCCCACTTGCCGGAAAGGACATATGTAAGGTTGCTGAGCTCTCCTATCTTCGTATCCGTGTTGATGCTGATATAAAGCGTAGGCAGCAGGATGAACAGGCAGAAGACCAGCAGAAGCCGGTATACTGTCTTTATGACGCGTTTTTCCGGAGTCAGACTCTTTCCGTTCCTGGCATCAACGTTCCAGCGGTCCTCGAAGCCTTTCTTTTCCCTCATCCGATGCCTGATACCGGAGAAAAGCCCCTCTGCTTTGATCTCTTCATCATCGTCAACTTCTATCTGCATGTCATCGAGGTCATCCGCGTCAGGGGGGGCGGCATCTATCACATCCTTTTGGAACCT
>CACZRA010000012.1 GCA_902783395.1 uncultured Lachnospiraceae bacterium | reverse complement strand
GGGAATATCGCAAATACCGTGATCAAGGGTGACAGCTATTCGGTGAAGGTAAAGACAAAATTTCATGCGAATATATCTGAGCCCATAATAGCGGTGTCGATAAAGAACCGTATGGGAGTGGAGATCACGGGTACCAATACGATGTTTGAAAAGCTCTCTACCGGAGAATGCAGGGACGGGGATGAGATCATCGCTGCCTTGACGCAGAGAATGATGCTGCAGGGCGGGGATTATCTGATATCCCTGGGACTTGTAGGCTACAGGGAGGGAAACTTTACCGTTTACCACAGATTGTATGATATATTTAATGTACAGGTCATATCATCGAAGGATACGGTAGGATACTACGATATGGATTCAGAGGTGCAATTATTTAAAAATGGAAAAGAAATATGAAAAGGTAGGAAAAGTAACACTGGATCTGACGCATTACGGCGGCAGGGATCTGTACAGTGAGGGAAGCGCAGAGGACCAGCTGCTTGAGATCGTAAAAAAGGAGCCTCCGGAGCGGTATAACGAAATGATCGCCCACATGCAGAGCTGGAACGGACTGTACCATCTATCGGATACGAGAGGGAACATCGCCGATTTTATTCCCATACATGAGGGGCAGAAGGTCCTTGAGATAGGCGCGGGGTGCGGTGCGATAACGGGGACGCTTGCAAGGAAGGCCGATAAGGTCACCGCGATAGAGCTCTCCTACAAGAGGAGCCTTATCAACGCGTACAGAAATAAGGACGCCGATAATATAGAGATAAAGGTCGGCAACCTTGAGGATATAGAACCGGATCTCGGAGAAAGCTTCGATTATATCTTCCTGATCGGCGTGCTGGAATATGCGGGATCGTATATCACGATACCGGGCATGGATCCGTATCTTGCAATGCTCAGGATGCTGCTCCCCCATCTGACGCAGGGCGGGGAGATAGTTGTCGCGATAGAGAATAAGTACGGGATAAAATATATATCCGGCTGCAGGGAGGATCATACAGGAAAGCACTACGACGGGATAGAGGGATATCCCGATACGGACAAGGTAAAGACCTTCTCAAAGAGCGGTCTGCTGGAGCTTGCGAAGGAGGCGGGGCTTTCGACAAATTTCTTCTACCCCTTCCCCGACTACAAGCTGCCTTCGGTCATATTCTCCGACAGGAGGCTGCCGCAGCCCGGTGAGCTTGCGGGGAGGGCAAGAAACTTTGACAGTGACCGGTTCATAGCCTTTGATGAAGGAAAGGCTTTTGATGAGGCGATACGTGAGGGCCTTTTTTCCGAGCTTTCCAATTCATTCCTTGTCTTCATGTCCATAGAAGAAAGGATAGAGAGTTTTGATGTGAAGCAGGTCCTTTATTCCAAGCATTCGGATGAAAGAGATCCTAAATACCAGATAAGGACCGATATCCTCGAGGATGGTTTTCACAAGAAATTTGTCGTCAAGTATCCCAAGACACCGGCCGCAAAGGCGCATCTCCTGTCGATGTATGACAATTCGTCAAAGCTGTCGGCGCTCCTTAAGGGTTCTCCGGTAAAGATAAACAAGGCGAGGCTGCTTACCGATAAGGAGGGTGATTTCCTCGGAGTACAGTTTGAGTATCTTTCGGGAAAGACACTGGATACGATACTCGCGGAGCTTTTGTCCGCGGGAAAGAAGGATAAGGCAGTAAGCATAATAAAGCAGTTCGCCGGATTTATAAGAGCGAAGAAGCTTCCGGATATTGATTTTATTTTTTCAAATATAATGATAACCGCGAACGGCGCATGGAACATAACCGATTATGAATGGGTCAGGGAGGGGGCTGAGCCGGACTTCATAATATACAGGGCGGTAAGATATTTTCTTGCCGAGCATGACGGCATCATAGACAAGGATGAGATATACCGGGCGGCAGGGCTTGATCCCGCGAAAGAGAAGGAATACGATGCGCAGGAGAGGGAGCTCCAGCACAGGATATCGGGAGATTATATTACCCTCGACAAGATGTACAGCATATTCGGAAGAGGATATGTGACACTGGAACAGGCCATGGAGGGGTTCAAGGAGATTCTGAGGCCCGCTCATGTCAGGGTATACGCGGATACCGGAGAGGGCTTTGCGGAGGGAAATATGCCCGTTTTCGACGGAGAGCTTACCGATGATATGAAGGTGACGCTTGATATCCCGCTCCCCGAAAAAATATCAAAGCTCAGGATCGATCCGCAGGAGACCGGCTGCATGATAAGGCTTCTTGATGCTTCGGTAAAGGAGGCCCTTGTGAACGGAAGGGTCTGCGGGAGCACGGTGATATTTGACAACAGGGATCCCCAGGTCATATTTGATATACCGGCAGGGCTCAGGGATTTCCATCTTGAATACAGGATACAGACGATAGACAGCGATATGTTTGAGGATATACTTTCAAGGCTTGAAACGGACGAGACGGAGCCTTCGGGATTCGGTCCCTTCAGAAAGCCGAGGGAGAAAGAGGAATATGTCAAAGTATCAGCAGTACATAGAGAAGACTGAAAAATGGCGGGGGGCAAAGACCGACCGCCATATCGTAGACAGGTTCATGTCGCGGTATGATCTCATATATGACACGGATGACTATATCCCGGAGCCGGACGGGATAAGGGAATTCGCGAAGGCCGCGTCAAAGGGAGACTATGATCTGATCTACTGCGATGAGGATGTGGTGCGTGACCATCAGAGGATGAAGCCTTATTTCAAGCCGGATTATTCACCGGAAAGCGAGAAGAGCCTTGATTATATTTCCGGAATGGTAGCGTTGAAAAAGGGCAGGAGATCGGAGAGCTATTATACCTATCCGAGAGACAAGGTCTGCCACATCAGCAGGGTGCTTTACCACAGAAGCAGAGAGAGGAGCGTGCCCGATGTACCGCCGGAGGACTCCTTTGTCGACAAATCTCCGGGAAGGATATCCGTGATCATCCTGTCAAAGGATCATCCGGATATGCTGGAGCGCTGTGTCAGGAGCATCCTGTCCTCCCTTGTATCCGATGACGTGGAGATCATTCTCATAGACAACGGCAGCGGAAACGGCGCAAGAAGAAGATATGAAGAGATCGCCATGGCTTACCGTCTGAGATATCATTACCGGCCGGGAGATTTTAACTATTCGGAGCTGAATAATTACGGGGCTTCCCAGGCTTCCGGGGATATCTATATCTTCATGAATGATGATGTAGAGGTGCCCTTTAACGAAAAGGGCATACTTGAGCGTATGGCAACGAAGGCTACGGAGGATAATGTCGGGGCAGTTGGGATAAAGCTCCTGTATCCCGACGGAAGGATACAGCACTGCGGCATAGCGCTTCTTTATTCCGGACCCTCGCACAAGCTGCAGGGTTATAAGAATGAAAGATATTATTACGGCTACAGCGATCATGACATTAATACCATAGCCGTGACCGGAGCCTGTCTCTGCGTGAGACGCGACAGGTTCGACAAGACCGGAGGCTTTGACATATCGCTTCCCGTGGCATACAACGATGTGGATCTGTGCATGAATATATACAAGATGGGATACTATAATGTATGTCTGAATTCGCACAGTCTTATACATTATGAGGGGGCGACAAGGACTGATGACAGGACGAGCCGTCTTGCGTATGACAGGCTTAAGAGGGAGAGGGAGCAGCTTATCTCCAGGCACGGTGATCTCATCGACGGCGGAGATCCTTTCATGAATAAGAACCTGTCCCCGTACTCCCTTGATTTTGATATAAATCTTCCGAGTGAGTGGGAGCTGGCGGGCATATCGGAGGTGAGATCCTCGGTGGGAAGAATGAAGCGGGGGACTCACATACATGCGGCTCTGGACGGCATAGAATACAGACTGTCCGACGCATACGGCAATGAAGATTTCTATGAGGTGACCGGCTGGATATTCCGGGAGGGAATACTGGATCTTAAGCCTGTCGTTGTGATAGAAGCGGGAGGAAGCCGTTACGCCGCAGAAGCCTTCAGGATGCGCCGTGTGGATGTGGGAGAGGTGTTTCCCAAATTCAAGAAAAGCGCCGATTCCGGTTTTATCGCTCGTATCCCGGCGAAGAAAATGGAAAGATATGAAGTGAAGGGCGAGATAAAGGTGTATCCGGCACTCATGACCGGGAACAGACGCATATATAAGGGTGATGATGAATGCATGAGGAAAACGGAGATCTGAATACCGCTCAGATGCTGTCCTACTATAAGGACATGTATTTCAAAGAAAAGGAAAAGAACGAGAAGCTTACAAGGGAACTCACCGACCTTGAAGCTGAGCATGCCGAGCTTTCCCGTAAATGGAATACTTTAAAGCAGAGCTTCATCTACCGTGCGATAATGCCGTTCAGACTTGCCTGGTCACATTTTAAGAATGCCTGTATCAGAGTAAAAAGACTCGGATCCTTCAGTGAGGTACGGCGCAAGCTCAGATCAAAGAGGATAGAACGTCAGGCGTACAAATACCACGGAACGGAAAGCTATCCTTCGGAGGAGGAAAGAGCAGCGGCAGCAGCTCATGTCTTTAAGACCGCTCATATCTTCTCGATCCTTATCCCGCTGTACAACACTCCCGAGAATTTCTTAAGAGAGCTTATAGACTGTGTGCGCGCACAGACCTACGGCGGCTGGGAGCTCTGCTTCGCGGACGGCTCGGATGAGGAGCACTCTTATGTAGCCGAAGTGGTAAGAGAATATGCGGATAAGGATGAAGCCGGATATCCCGAAAGGAAGAGGATAAAATATAAAAAGCTTGATCACAACGGAGGAATATCCGAAAACACGAATGCCTGCTTTGACCTTGCGACGGGGGATTTCTATGCGCTGATGGATCATGACGACCTGCTGCATCCCTCGGCGCTCTATGAATATATGAAGGTCCTCGAGGAGAAGGACGCGTATTTCATATATTCGGATGAGGCAACCTTTCAGGGAGACTCCGTAAACAGGATGATAACCCTCCACTTCAAGCCTGACTTCGCGCCGGATAATCTCCGCGCAAATAACTTTATCTGCCATTTCTCGGCTTTCAAAAGAGAGCTTGTCGATAAGGTCGGAAGGTTCCGGTCGGAATATGACGGGAGCCAGGATCATGACATGATCCTCCGCCTGACACATGAAGCGTCAAAATATCCCGATGGCATAGTCCATGTACCGCATATCCTTTATTACTGGAGAAGCCATGCGGGATCGACAGCGGCTGATATAAACGCCAAGACTTACGCGATAAATGCTGCAAAGAAGGCTGTCGCAGCGTCGCTTGAAGCGGACGGGATGGAGGGCTTTGAAATACAGAGCACAAAAGCCTTTGCGACCATATTCAGGATAAGATACCGCCTCACGGCAAAGCCGCGCGTCTCCATTATCATCCCGAACAGGGATCATGAGGCCGACCTCAGGCGATGCATAGATTCCATACTGGAGAGATCCTCGTATGAGGATTATGAGATAGTGATCGTTGAGAACGGGAGCACGACGGACGGGATACGGTCTTATTATGATGAGCTTGAAAAGCTCCCGGCCGTTAAGATAACGGAGGTAAAGCAGGACAGCTTTAATTACGCGGAGCTCATAAATAAAGGAGCTGCCGTGTCAACGGGTGAATATCTGCTCCTGCTCAATAACGATACGGAGGTCATCACAAGAGACTGGATCGAGGAGCTTTTGATGTATGCGCAGCGTGATGACGTGGGCGCCGTCGGCTGCAAGCTTTATTATCCGGACTATACCATCCAGCATGCCGGTGTCGTCATAGGTCTCGGAGCGCACCGCACTGCGGGACATGTGCATTATAAGCTTTCAAAGGAAAACCTCGGATATATGGGAAGGCTCTGTTATGCACAGAATTTCACTGCGGTCACCGGAGCCTGTCTGATGGTGTCGCGGGCGGATTTCGATGCGCTCGGCGGACTTGATGAAAAATTTGCCGTTGCGCTCAATGACGTGGATTTCTGCCTGAGGCTCAGACATATCGGAAAGGTAAATGTATTCACTCCGTTTGCCGAGCTCTTTCATTATGAATCGATAAGCCGCGGATCCGATGTGGTGAAGGACGGTACGGCGGATGATGCTTCGTATGACGACAGGGCATCCCGTTATGAAAAGGAAGCGGAGCTTTTCCGTACGAAGTGGGCTGAAGATCTGGAAAAGGGAGATCCCTATTTTAACCCGAATTTCAGTCTTGATCACAGTAACTTTACACTTAAGGGGGCACCGCAGCCCATGGTTGAATAGCGCCTATGCCATTATTAGATCTTCTTCGTTTTATCCTTGTTCTGATACTTTCGGCGGCACTGCTGTTTGATTTTCCCGTTCCCCTCCGGACCTTTGTCACCGAGACTTCCGGGGTGGGCGTGGATGAATCCCTCTCAACGGGCATTCCGTGGATCGATTCCGATCTTCCCGAAAATGTGACCGTTCATTCAAAGAAGGACCCCCGTGAGGATTTCCATTTGTATGCAAACAGAGACCTGATCCTGGATAAGAAATACCGGGAGGGTTATTATATGTGGACTAATTATTCAGAGGCATCCTCCGCCGTGGATGAACGCGCGATGAAGCTCATGAAGAACCTTAAGCCGGACGATCATTATGAGGAGCTTGTAAAGGACCTGTATGATACACTGACCGGATGGGACAAGAGGGATGAGACGGGATTTGCTGAAATAAAGGAGCTCACAGACCCGGTCCTTGAGGCGAAGGACCTTAACGAGCTTACTGAGTATCTCTTCACGGATGATGCCCTGATCTTTCTGGTGAACTTCATCACGGTTTACGTCAGTAATTCGTATAACGATTCAAAGCATTATTCGGTATGTATCGACCCCGAGGGCCTTCTTCTTGATGATTCGGCGGAGTATAAAAACCGGACGGAATTCGGTGATATGACGGCGTCCTACAATGAGAAGATGTTCGTTTATTATGCGGGAAGACTCGGCATGAAGGAGGATGAGGCGAAGAAAATGCTGGAGCAGGCCTATGATCTTGAGGAGGAGCTTTCGCAGAGCATCCCCACATCCGAAGAAATGATGAACGACAATTATGTCGAAAGAGCCAATAATGAAATGAGCTTTAAGGATCTTGAAGACCTTTCGGGGAATTTCCCGCTCGCGGAGCTTATAGAGGTTCAGGATCTTAAATACGACGGTAAGTATGTCGTGTCGGAACCTGACTACCTGAAACTGCTTAATGAGGTTTATGTCGAGGATAACTTTGAAGCGATACGGAGCATAGTATATGTGAACGCTCTGCTGGATCTCGGAGAGTATACCGACAGGGATGCTTATGATTATGAGCTCGATACGTCAAATGAGTGCTACGGGACCGATTACTGGTATACGGATGAAGAAAACGCATATTATACCATGCAGGATATGTTCAGTGAGCCGCTCCAGAAAATCTACGTCGAGAAATACGGCTCTGAGGAGGACAAGCAAAGGCTGGAGGATCTTTGTGAGGAGGTGATAGACTGCTACAGGGAGATGCTGTCGGAGAACACCTGGGCTTCTGCCGAAACGATAGACTATGCGATAAAAAAACTGGATGCCATGGATATCAACGTGGCCTATCCGGATAAATGGACGGATTATTCGGAGCTTTCCCTGGATGACTGCTCCATGCTCGAGGCTGAAAGACGGATAATGACGTTCTATGATAAATATAACGATTCCCTGGCGGGAAAAGAAGTTAATCATGAATGCTGGGCGGCCGATGTGAACATTCTTGACTGTAACGCTTATTACAGCTGTCCGGAAAACGCGATCTATATCTGTCTGGGCATGATGGAAAAGCCTTTTTATTATGAGGATATGAGCACCGAGGAGCTGTATGCTTCGATAGCGGGGTTCTGGGTCGGCCATGAGATATCCCATTCCTTTGATGCCAACGGTGCCAGATATGATGCGGACGGAAACTTAAGGGACTGGTGGAGCGAGGAGGATAAGAAGGAATTCAGGGCCAGGATAGACAAGCTGGATGCCTGTCTTGATACCATAAAGCCCTTCGGAAACTACAGCGTGAACGGCAAGAACATCGATACCGAAATGCTCGCCGATATCACCGGGCTGCAGTGTGCTCTGAGAATGGTGTCCGATATGAAGGACTTTGACTATGATGTGTTCTTTACGAAATTCGCCAATATGAACGTTGAGATCTCGTATTACAGCATTGAGCTTTCAACCCTGCTGCAGGATTCCCATCCGCTGAGCTATCTCAGAACGAACGTATCCGTACAGCAGTTTGACGAGTTTTATGAAACCTACGGCGTAAAAGAAGGCGACAACATGTATCTGTCCCCGGGGAGCAGGGTTACCGTGTGGTGAAGGCCGGATTCTTAAAGGGACATCAGTGCAGTATAAAATGTGAGGTGAGTTATGAATGAGAAATACCCGCTGG
>CACZRA010000011.1 GCA_902783395.1 uncultured Lachnospiraceae bacterium | reverse complement strand
GAATAATGAAGCAAATATGGGAAATAAAGTGTTTGCTGTACTATAAAACGTACTGATTATGATATAATATTTTAGCTCGGGACAGATTTGGAAATAAATTAAATAATCTGTCCTATTTAATGGACAGAAAAGTTAAATATCCCATGTTAACGAGAAAAAAATACGATGCTGCTATCCGCGGGGCGGACGGAGCGGCTTTTGTATCTGCCTGGGCTGGCATGTACCTGGAATATATGCCGTGAATCTGAACCGGAGGCTGAGATTTTGTGAAAACTGCACAAATTCAGGTCCGCAAAGGTGTATCTATATATTGAATCTGTATGTTTGATGCAGAATGCAGGATTTTTGCAGGATGCAAATGACGGAAATGCAGGATTTGCGGCAAAACTTAACAGTTCTGTAAGAAATTATGTAAATGTGATGCAGGATTTCATGCAAAACTGTTATCTTTCAGTGTGTTGTTGATAATTAAAATAACACTTGCCGTTGTATCCTGTTATCCGTTCAAACGGAACATATTGTGTTTTGCACATATATAACATATGTATATGATAAATATACCTTGTTGAAAAGATGTTTGTAACCCGGTTTATATCCTGTTGATAGTTCGTTGAAATGCTGTTGAAAGTTAGAATAAGCAAATAACATACAATATATTGTGGTGTCCCTTCCCCGGAGATTATACTGAGGATACCGAAAAAAGCTCCGGACGGATCAACATCGGGGGCTGTCTTATTCGGTTGATAACAGCCTCATATTTCCATATAATCAACATTATGATCTATGTACCGAAAGTGATCGGCTCCGCGAAAACTTATGTCCTTACACCGCAGCGTAAGCAGTGGGGTCAGCTTCTTTGGGCAAATCCCTGCATGAGCAGGAAGAAGGGGAGCATCCTCCCGCTTCACATGGGCCCGGTCAGATACTTTATGCACTTTGTGTAACAGGGAGAAAATATGGAAAAAAAGCTCGGAGAAATATATATGCAGGCAATATGGGACGTAACCGATGCTCTGCAGGACGAGAAGCAGCTTGAAAATTCCTTATCGTTGTGTCTCGAGATCCTTAAAAGAGCTACGGGGGCAGAGGGCGGTTTTATCTGGCTTAAGAGTCAAAAGGATGATAAGCTTCACTGTATCGCCAGTTCAGCGCGGTTTGATCTGACCGGAACAGGGATCGACTCTGACAGGGGGATACCCGGAACCGTATACAGATCAAAAAAGATAATATTATCCAATACCGGGATAAGGGATGAAGTATATATCGCTTCGGCGGATCCGGGAACGGATACTGTGATAGAAAACACGCTGGCCATTCCGATGGCTACGAGAACAGCATCGTACGGAACTCTTCAGCTTATTAATAAAGATCAGGGATTTACCGAAGCGGACCAGACTTTGTGCGGCAATCTGGCGGCGCTTATTTCAATAGACATAGAGGATAAAGGGTATGTCATAAGTGATAAGGAAGAAAAGCAGCCGATGATAGTTCTCACTGACGTCTCAAAGGAGTATCAGTCGGGGGATAAGAAAGTCAGGATACTGAAGGGGATCAATCTGACAATATATGAGCAGGAGTTTCTGGTTATACTCGGAGAAAGCGGATGCGGAAAGACGACGCTGCTGAACATTATCGGCGGAATGGATTCCATGACAGACGGAACCATGACAGTGGAGGGAAAGGACTTCTCTCATCCGTCTGAAAAAGAACTTACAAAGTACCGCAGGGATTATTTAGGTTTTGTCTTTCAGTCATATAATCTTATGCCGAATCTTTCGGCCATCGAGAATGTTGAATTTATCGCTGAAAACAGCAGTTCACCCATATCTTCCGAGGAGGCCATAGAGATGGTAAGCCTCTCAAACAGGAAAAACAACCGTCCGTCCCAGATGTCGGGAGGGCAGCAGCAGAGAGTATCGATAGCAAGAGCCCTCGTGAAGAATCCCAAGCTTATCATCGCGGACGAACCGACGGCAGCTCTTGACTGCGAGACGAGTAAAGAGGTGCTGGAGATAGTAGAGAAGATTGTCCGTCAGGAAAAGAAAACTGTAGTTATGGTTACCCATAATACCGAGATCTCCAAAATGGCGGATCGTGTAGTAAGGATCAGAGATGGTGAAATATCCAGCATAAGGATAAACAGTACAAGGCTCAGTGCGTCGGAATTGTCATGGTAAAAAGAACACAGTTTAAGGATGCTGCACGCAATATAAAAAGAAAAAGCGTATCCTGGCTTTCTATTGCGACTATCATGGCGATAGGGATGACAGGACTTTTAGGGCTCCGATCTTCAGCCTACGCTATGAAGGAAGAGGCGGTAACCTATCTGGATAAGTATAATTATAAGGATTTTGAGCTTATTTCCAACGTGGGGGTAAGTGAGGAGGATCTTGAGCTTGTGCGTTCCGTGAAAGGCGTCAGGGATGCGGAGGGAGTTGTGGAGATCCCGGCGCTTGTAAAGTCATCGGGAGAAGCTCATCAGCTTAATGTATATTCCGAAAAGAAAAAGGTCAGCATCATGCTTATTTCCGACGGGAAGAAACCCGTGGAGCCTTATGAATGCGCTTTGTGTCAGGATCTTATGGATGACTTCTCTCTTTCTCTGGGAGACACCGTTTCAGTCAATGCACTGTCCGAGACGCACAGATATGTCATCAGGACAGGAGATTATATCGTTACAGGCGTTGTGGATGATCCTGACCATATATCACGCGGACACTCTCATTATGCGCTTTTTCCCGATAG
>CACZRA010000010.1 GCA_902783395.1 uncultured Lachnospiraceae bacterium | reverse complement strand
ATTCATGGTCTTCTCTTTGTTGGCACCGATCTCCGCGGCAAATCCTATCGACTTGGTATCGAGCCTTGTCTCCACGACTTTATCCAGTCCCTCGAATGCACCCCCCACGATAAACAGTATGTTTGTCGTGTCGATCTGTATCATCTCCTGATGGGGATGTTTTCTTCCGCCCTGCGGCGGTACGGATGCAAGCGTTCCTTCTATGATCTTGAGCAATGCCTGCTGCACGCCTTCTCCCGATACATCCCTTGTAATGGATACGTTTTCCGATTTTCTGGCGATCTTATCGATCTCATCGATATAGATGATACCTATCTGCGCTCTTTCTATATCATAGTCCGAAGCCTGTATTAGCTTCAGAAGGATATTCTCAACATCCTCACCTACGTAGCCCGCCTCTGTAAGACTTGTGGCGTCGGCTATCGCAAAGGGCACATTTATTATCTTTGCAAGCGTCTGCGCCAGAAGGGTTTTCCCGGATCCGGTAGGTCCCAGCAGCATGATGTTGCTCTTTTGAAGCTCAACTCCGTCATCCTGCGGGGCAAGTATCCTTTTATAATGATTGTAAACCGCAACAGACAGGACCTTTTTCGCATCATCCTGACCTATCACGTAATCATTAAGAAAATCATTTATCTCTTCGGGCTTCAGCAGATTGATATCAAGATCGCTCTCAACACTTCCGCCTTCATCTTCTTCATCTATGATATCCGCGCAGATAGCCACGCACTCATCACAGATATATGTACCGCTCGGTCCCGCGATGAGCTTATGAACCTGATCCTGCGTTTTCCCGCAGAACGAGCACCTGATATCCTCTTCTCCGAATCCCATCTTGTTTGACATCGATCAATCCTTATCCTTTTTCTTGCCTTCCTCTTCCGAATCAGGTCTTTTCTCGATTATCCTGTCCACAACCCCGTATTCCAGTGCTTCCTCCGCACTGAGCCAGTTGTCACGCTCTGTGTCCTCAGCGACCTTCTCCACCGTCTGGCCTGTATTCTGTGCAAGGATCTCGTTTAATTTTTTCTTTGTCCTTAATATATGCTCTGCAGCTATCTGTATCTCGGTAGCCTGTCCCTGTGTTCCTCCGGAGGGCTGGTGTATCATGACTTCCGCATTCGGAAGGATCATTCTTTTTCCCTTCGCTCCGCCCGCGAGAAGGAAAGCTCCCATAGAAGCAGCCATCCCGATGCATATGGTGGAAACATCACATTTTACATACTGCATGGTATCATATATCGCCATACCGTCAGTGACAGATCCTCCGGGAGAATCAATATAGAAATGTATGTCCTTATCGGGATCCTCCGCTTCAAGGAACAGGATCTGGGCTACAACAAGACCGGCAGTATGAGAATTCACCTCATCTCCCAGAAATATTATCCTTTCCTTGAGAAGCCTGGAATAAATATCATATGCTCTTTCGCCACGGTTTGTGGTTTCTATTACGGTAGGTACCAGCATCTTCCAACCTCCTTATGCTCAGTTATCCTCTTCAGCCCTTGCTTTTTTTGGGGATCTTCTTCTCTATCAGCTCATCCCCGTCATCGGCCTTCACGGTCTTCTTTGATTTATCTTCCTTTGTATTTTCAACGATGATATCAACGGCCTTTTTGATCTTAAGATCCGTTGAAATGGATTTTCTCTCATTGTCCGTGATCAAAGACTTCATGCTGTCCAGCGGCATACCGTAGTTATCCGCCATATTCTGGATCTCTTTTTCGATCTCTTCATCCGAGATCTCGATCTTTTCCGCGTCTGCAACAGCCTCAAGCACCAGGCGGCTCTCAATATTAAGCTTCGCCTGCTCCTTCATGTCCTCTCTGAGCTTATCGAGGGTCATGCCTGTGTACTGCATGTACTGCTTCAGTCCAAGCCCCTGTGACCTCATTCTGTTGTCATAGCCCTGGATCAGCTGATCCGCCTCTGTATCTATCATGGGCTGGGGTATATCAATCTTTGAGTCCTCTACCAAAGCCTTTACGGCTTCATCTTCTTTCTTATTCCTTGCAGCAGCCTTCTTTCTGTCCTCCAGAGTCTGCTTCACATCCGCTTTATATTCTTCTACCGTATCAAATTCGGAAACATCGGAAACAAAATCATCATCAAGCTCCGGTACCTGTTTCTCGCTGATCCCCTTAAGCTTCACTTCAAATACGGCAGCTTTTCCCGCGAGGCTCTCCTCATGATACTCTGAGGGGAAGGTGACATTCACATCGAATTCGTCTCCTATACTGTGTCCCTCTATCTGATCCTCAAAAGTATCGATAAAGCTGTGTGAACCGAGCTCAAGCTTGTGATCCTCAGCTGTCCCTCCGTCAAACTTGACCCCGTCAACGCTTCCCGAGTAATCAATAAGTACCGTGTCTCCTGTTTTTGCCGCCCTGTCGGTCACATCAACATGACGTGAATTCTTTTCGAGCTCTCTGTTTATCTCCGCAAGGATCTCCTCGTCCGTAACCGTCACATCCACGGGCTCAACCTTGATACCCTTATATTTTCCGAGCTCCACCGGCGGCTTGAGCGCTACCTCCGCTGTATAGATAAAGGGTTTATT
>CACZRA010000009.1 GCA_902783395.1 uncultured Lachnospiraceae bacterium | reverse complement strand
CCTTCCTCAGGGGAATATAAAACCTTGCCAGATCGTCCGAAAGGGCGGCGATCTTTATCGGCACGTCCGGGTGACTGTCCATATAATCCTCGATCGAAACCTCTGTGTTTATAACGGCATCGCACTGGCCTGAGACAAGCACATTTACGGCCGTACTGAGTGCGCCCACATTTTCAACATCGGCTCCCTGGTCCGCGGCCATCATGGCATATGTGCTGCCGTGCGCGTTGCAGGTCTTCTTTCCGTTAAGATCCTTGAAGGAGTTTATATCGGTATTGTTTTCAGAAACCGCCAGGGCGATCTTCATATATGCATAGGGATCGGTGAACTGGTACTTTTCCTCCCGCTCGGGAGTTTTCTCGATAGAACTGATCAGGATGTCATATTTACCCGAATCAAGACCCTTGAAAAGGTCATCCCAGTTGCATTCATAAAACATGACATTTACGCCGAGCTTTTCGCCGATGGCGTTCGCGACATCGACCTCAAAGCCCGTGAGCTGTCCCTTTTCGTCATGATAAGCCCAGGGAGGAAGAGAGGCCTCTGTTGCAACGATAAGCCTGTTGTGGCGGGAAACCTCGGAAAGAAGCTCGGGCTCCTTTTCCTTTCCGCAGCCTGTCAGAGTGCCTGCCATCAGGGCGATCCCGGCAAGCAGGAATATATATTTTTTCAGCATTTTCATGCGCATCCTCATGCGAATCCTCCGGAGTTCATATTACAGATCAACGAAAAAAGCCGGAGCTGATCTCGATAATAATTATGCACCGCCAAACCCCGGTATTGTCAAGTTGCAATTCAGCGCACCGCCTGTGCGCTGAATTACATCAGCTTGCTAATTTACTGTACAGGTAGTATTGTTACTATTCAGTGCTTTACTTACACACAGTCCTTAAGGGGGATAAGAGCAATGTGGATCGAGATAATCCTTATAGGCATCGGCCTTTCCATGGATGCCTTTGCCGTAGCCGTCTGCAAGGGGCTTGCAATGAAAAAGCTCAATAAAGCGCAGGCTGTTGTCATAGGGCTTTATTTCGGTTTTTTCCAGGCTTTGATGCCGGCTATCGGATGGTTTCTCGGCAGCAGGTTCATTAAGTATATCGAGTCCGTGGACCACTGGGTTGCCTTCGGGCTGCTTGCCCTTATCGGCGGAAAGATGATAGTTGAAGCGCTGAAAGAGGAGCCGCAGTCCGGTGATATCATAATGGATCAGCCGCTTGATCACAGGGAAATGCTTGTCCTTGCAGTAGCCACGAGCATCGATGCCCTGGCAGTCGGGATCTCCTTTGCGGCAATGGGAACACCCATCTTTTCTTCCGCCGGGGTGATAGGCATAATAACTTTCCTGCTTTCCGTCCTCGGCGTTTTTATCGGCAACCGTTTCGGAAGCCGTTATGAGAGGAAAGCGGAGATCGCCGGCGGCATCATCCTTATAGGCATAGGGATCAAGGTGCTCGTCGAGCACCTCATGATATAAAAAAGAGGCTGCTGTTTTTTCTGTATTCAAATCCCGATATATCCTATATAATGTAATAAATGCAATTAATAATTTCGTTTCCTATGATACGTTGCGCTTTTTTTCGCAAAAGACAGGAGGCTTATGAAGAAGGTATTTGATATCCACGATGAAGCCCGTGACGCGATGATGCTGAGAGGCGGATTTGCAAAGCAGGGTTATGACTGGTGGTGGCATTCGTTTACGGGGGTCAGTGTAAAGACAGGAAAGGAACGGCAATTCTTTATAGAATTCTTTCTCTGCAATCCGGATCTGGCAGAAGATGTCCCGGTATTCGGACAGCTTCCGGCAAATCAGGAGAAAGGGAAAAAGCCCTCATATCTCATGGTCAAGGCAGGAAGCTGGGGCAAAGATAAGGCGCAGCTGCACAGGTTTTTTGCCTGGAAGGATGTTTCGATACACAGGGACAGACCCTACAGTGTACGGGCCGCTGAATGCTGTGCGTCGGAGGAAAGGCTTACGGGGTATGTATCCGTAACTGAGGAGGAGGCAGCGGAGCATCCCGAGTACATGAGTGATGCGGGATCAATGTCATGGGATCTTAAGGTTGACAAGCTGACTGCCTTTAACGTGGGATACGGTGCGGGCCGGCTTTTCCGTACGATAAAAGCCTTCGAGATGTACTGGCATGCCGAGGGCATGAAGACCGCGTTCAGCGGTGTGGTCATATACAAAGGTGAGAAATACAGGGTATCCCCGGAGAGCTGCTTCGGATATTCCGACAAGAACTGGGGCAGGAATTTTACAAGCCCATGGGTATGGCTCTCGTCAAACTGCATGAGGAGCGTAAAGACGGGTAGGGTGCTCACAAACAGTGTGTTCGATATCGGAGGAGGCTGCCCTAAGGTATATTTCGTACCGCTTAAGAGAAAGCTTCTGGGTGCGTTTTATTATGAGGGGAAGGAATACGAATACAATTTTTCAAAATTCTGGACCCTGCCCCGGACCCGTTTCATATCAAGGGAAAGCGATACAAGGGTATACTGGACCGTACGGCAGGAAAACCGCACATCCCTTATGGAGACAAAGATCGTGTGTGACAAGAAGGATATGCTGTTTGTAAATTATGAATCCCCGGACGGAAGGAAGAGGCACAACCGGCTCTGGAACGGCGGGAACGGGAGAGGCCGTATCCGTTTGTATGAAAAGACCCCGTCGGGACTTGAGCTTACAGATGAGATAAAGGTAACCCATGTCGGATGTGAATATGGGGAATACTGTTGACCGGAAAATAAAAACAGCTGCGGTGATCCGGGCTTGAAGCGGTTAAGGAGGAAAGCAAGAACGGACATGATGAAAGGAAAAGAGGTGTGAAATGGGAACACTGGAAGGAGCAAGAGAAGAGTTTTCGAAGGATCTGTATGCCACGGAGCTTTCCGGGGCTGTCATAGATGAGATAGGAGAGGATTACGCCTGCTGCAGCATGCGCCTCACCGGAAAGCACAGGAACGCCTACGGAGGCATCATGGGCGGGGCCATATATACCCTTGCGGATTTTGCCTTTGCGGTGGCATCAAATTATGATAAGGAATATGCCACGGTAAGCGTGGTAGGCCAGGCAAGCTTTATGTCGCAGCCGAAGGGCGATATCCTTTACGCAAGAGCAAGACTTCTTAAGGACGGCAGGAGCACCTGCTTTTATGAGGTGGAGGTTACAGATTCTCTTGACAGAAGGGTGGCCGTAGTAAGCTTCAACGGAGCCCACGTGTATCATTCATCCTGATAGAAGACATACGAATTACCGTTCATCTTCTTACATTCATACATCAGCGAATCTGCCTTTTCATACATTGAGGCAAAGCTTTCGGGCTCGCGGATTATCACTGCACCGAGGCTTATGGATACAGGATGTCCCTGAAGCTCCACTATCTTCATTGATGCTATGTTTCCGAAGAATCTGTCCAGCACCTTTTTGCCCAGAACCGTATCCTGTATGCCGGTCGCGAATACCACGAACTCATCACCCCCGAGGCGGATAAGGATATCCGAGGTACGGAAGGTTTTCTGCATTGTTTTTGCTATGGTGATAAGGACGGTATCACCTGCAGCGTGTCCGAAGGTATCGTTCACGGTCTTGAATTTGTCGACATCGAAGAGACAGAACATACCGAACTGTTCCTTCTTCATGTTTTCCTCTATCCTGTATTCCCCGCTCCTTCTGTTGCAGATGGAGGTCAGGAAATCGGTCTCCGAAAGGATCAGAAGGCTCTCTTCAAGCTTTTTCTGCTCGGTGATATCCGTAAGGGATACTATTATCACACGGTTGCTGTTTGAAAGGATCACTCCCTTGGCGTGGGCGAGCAGAGTGACATAGGTTCCGTCACTGCGGTTGACCTTTTCTTCGAAGCTTGTCTCGCTGTTCCTGTTGCGGACTATATCAAGCTGTTCCTTTATATGCTCGTTTTCCTCGTCGTCGAATCTTGCGCGTATGCGTGATATGGGAAGATTTTCCCGGTCCTTTTCCGTCAGGCCGAAAAGCTCAAGGGCAGTCCGGTTTATAAGGACGACATCCTCTTCCTCGGCACTGAGCACCAGGGTTCCTACCGACTGCGCCTCTATCATTTCATAGAAGAGCTCGTTCTGGCTCTGAAGGACGGAGTTAAGCTCCTGTACCGCTGTCGCGATGGTCCCGAATTCATCCTCACGTTCGCTGTACTGCTTCATCAGCGGGTCACGTGAGAAATCATTTTCCTTGAGACGCTCTATGGCATCGTTTATGGTCTCTATGGGCTTCATCTGGCGGTCAACGCCCATCACGCAGATAAAGACCATTACGGCGGCGATCTCGAGGCAGATAAGTACGAGCCACAGCCTTACGGTAGTTATTACCCCGAATATATCTTCCCTCGTATCGCTGACGACAAAGACCCAGTCCCTGTCAGCCATATAGTAGCAGCAGAATATCCTGTCAAACGCATTATAACTGTAGGTCCGGCCGTGGGGATCATCGGAATGGAACATGGATATGGCCTTGATTATGTTTTCATCGGAGCATTCGGCCCCCACTATGCTTTCATCATAATCAAAGATATATACTCCCGTGTCGGCATTTACAAGGGAATATCCGACATTGCTCGTATCTTCACCGGAAAGGGCCCTGAGCTTTTCCTCCAGGGCATCCGTAAGGAAGGCTGCTCCGGCAAAGCCCAGGGCCTCCTGCTGTGCTTCATCATATATCGGGGCATAGACCGGAATGACCATCTTCTTGGTCACGGGAGCCTGGACTATGCCGGTACAGAAGGGCATGTCATGAGCCTTTATCATATCCTCAAGAGCCTTTGCGGATTCCGCGTCCCTGAAGGTCTGGTCCACCGAATCCGGATTTGTATGTGCAAGGACGTAGGTGTCCCATTCCGCCACATAAAGCCCCTCTATATCCGTATAGCCCCTGGCATAGAGGTTTGTGTAGTCTCTCGAAGCTTTTATGTATCCGGGATCATCGGGATGCTCGAGGACCTCTCTGTTCTCGGTGGCTCTTGCGTAACCGCTCAGGAAATCCACGCAGTCGTCAATGTAGGTCTCCACTATCTGTGCCCTGTCCATGGCAATGACATTCATGTCCTCGATAGCCTTGTTCTCAAGTATACGGGTCAGGCTGTAGTTCACGACAAGGAAAAGGATCACCATGGCGGCGATCTCCGTGAGTCCCACAAGAAATGCGATTTTAAGGCTTATTCTCTTGTTGTTTCTCATTATATGTCGT
>CACZRA010000008.1 GCA_902783395.1 uncultured Lachnospiraceae bacterium | reverse complement strand
GCGGAGCAGCGGAGCAATTCGTGCGGATTAACAAATCAGCGGATTCCGAATGGGAGTAGGATTGTACCCTTCTGATGATTGTGATATTATTTATCCGTTATGGAAAACAGATTACTTCACACTCCCGAGGGCGTAAGGGACATATACGGAAATGATTACGAAAGAAAGCTCAGACTCCAGCTTGAGTTTCTTCAGATCTTAAGGAATTACGGCTACAAAGAGATCGATACGCCCAGCTTTGAGTACTTTGACGTATATTCAGGGGAAATAGGGACCACTCCTTCGGGAGAGCTGTACAAATTCTTTGACAAGGACAACAGCACCCTTGTCTTAAGGCCCGATTTTACCCCCGGAGTCGCAAGGGCAGCCGCCAAGTATTTCATTGATGACAATGTTCATGTAAAGCTTTCCTATTCGGGGAATGTTTTTTCCAATGTAAGATCATTATCAGGCAAGCTGAAGGAAAACACTGAGCTCGGAGCCGAGTATATGGGAGACGGCTCTGTGGAGGCAGACGGTGAGATGACTGCCATGGCCGTAGAGCTTTTGAGATCGGCCGGACTTAAGGATTTCCAGATCTGCATAGGCAATGCCGGATACTTCAAAGGCCTGTGCGAGGAAGCCGGTATCGACGGCGAGCTGGAGATGAGCCTTAGAGATGAGATAGGCAATAAGAACCAGTACGCTGCAGCCAGTCTCATAAAGGATATCGAGATGCTCGAATCCCAGGCTGATAAGCTGCTGCGTTGCGTAGAGCTTTTCGGTGATGTTTCGGTTCTTGACAAGGCTCTCGTCGGGATCTCGAATGAAAGGTCGAAGGCCGCGATAGAGCGGCTGCATGCTTTATATGAGCAGGCTGAAAAGAGAGGGATACAGGACTATATCTCCTTCGATCTCTCCATGCTCTCACGGTACAATTACTATACGGGTATAATCTTCAGGGCATATACCTCCTCACTCGGAGATGCCATCTTAAAGGGCGGAAGATATGACAATCTTCTCGCGAAATTCGGACATGACGCTCCGGCACTCGGCTTCACTCTTTCCCTTGACGATCTTGTGACCGCGCTCAACAACGAGGAGAGCGGCAGGACAAAGGATGACGGATATCTTACCTTTGCGCTTACAAAGGGAAGGCTTGCCGACAAAACGATAGAGATGCTCCAGAAGACGGGGATCAGCCTTACGGAGCTTGAGGATAAGGATACAAGGAAGCTCGTATTTACTGATGAGAAAAACAAAGTGCGCCTCTTTCTTGCAAAAGGTCCCGATGTTCCGACCTATGTGGAGTACGGGGCGGCGGATATAGGAGTGGTCGGAGAGGACACCATACTTGAAGAAGGGCGTAAGATATTCGAGGTCCTTGATCTCGGCATAGGGAAATGCCGTATGTGCATTGCGGGACCGGAGAGTGCGGCGGAGCTTTTGAAGCATCATGAGATGATAAGGGTCGCAACAAAGTATCCCGGGATAACAAGGGACTATTTCCAGAATGTCAAGCACCAGACTGTAGATATAATCAAGCTTAACGGTTCCATTGAGCTTGCACCGATAGTAGGTCTTGCGGACGTCATCTGTGATATAGTCGAGACAGGGAGCACCCTGCGCGAGAACGGTCTTGTCGTACTGGAGGAGGTGATCCCTCTTTCCGCCAGGGTAGTGGTAAACACCGTATCCATGCGTATCCACGCCTCCAGGATAAACAAGCTCATAAAGGATCTTAACGATGTGATCAATACCGTGGAAAGCGTTATATGAAATTATGAAGACAGTAAGACTGACCAAAGATACAAAGAGAGATCTTCTTGAAAAGCTCCTGAAACGGAGTACGAATGATTACGGCGAGATAGAAAAAAGGGTTGCCGGTATCATAGATAATGTGAGACAAAACGGCGATAAGGCCATCTTTGAACTGGCGCTGCAGTTTGATAAGTGCCGGCTGGATGAAAATAATTTCACAGTCACCGAGGAAGAAATAGAGGAGGGCGCCGCCTCCGTAGATCCCGCTCTTTTTGCGGTAATGGAAAAAGCAAGCCGTAATATCAGGGCTTACCATGAAAAGCAGCTGAGGCAGAGCTTTTTTACAACGGAAAGCAGCGGAGCGATCCTGGGGCAGCGTATAACCCCAATAGAAAGGGTCGGAGTCTATGTACCCGGAGGCAAGGCTGCCTATCCTTCGACGCTTCTTATGAACATAATCCCGGCACAGTGTGCCGGCGTTCCTGAGATCATGATATGCACTCCGGCGGGAAGTGACGGCAGGGTCACGCCTGTCGTGCTTGCTGCGGCAAAGATCACGGGCGTAAAAAGGATATTCAAGACCGGCGGAGCCCAGGCGATAGCCGGAATGGCATACGGGACCGGAATGATCCCCAAGGCGGATAAGATAGTAGGGCCGGGTAATATCTATGTTGCTCTTGCAAAGCGGGCGGTATACGGACATGTATCCATAGATTCCGTGGCGGGACCTTCGGAGATCATGGTCCTTGCCGACGAGACAGCCAATCCCCGTTATGTGGCGGCAGATCTTCTGAGCCAGGCGGAGCATGACGAGATGGCATCCGCGATCCTCGTCACTACATCCATGGAGCTTGCCGAAGCTGTTTCAGGAGAAATTGACGGCTTTCTTCCGAAGCTTTCAAGACGTGAGATAATAGAAAAGTCCCTCGATAACTACGGATATGCACTGGTGGCCGATAATATGGATGATGCCATAGATGCCGTTAATGAGATCGCATCGGAGCATCTTGAGATAGTGACGCGCGATCCCTGGCAGACGATGACAAAGGTTAAAAACGCGGGGGCAATATTCCTCGGAGAGTATTCCTCAGAGCCGCTGGGGGACTATTTTGCCGGACCTGATCATGTGCTTCCGAAAAACGGAACGGCCAGATTCTTTTCGCCGCTTTCCGTAGATGATTTCATAAAGAAGTCATCTGTGATCTGCTATTCCGCCGAGGCCCTGCGTGAAGTACATGAGGATGTGGAGCTCTTTGCCGGCTCAGAGGGACTTACGGCACATAAAAACAGTATCGCAGTGAGGTTTGAGGATGAATAAAAGACTGGCAAAGATCAGCAGAAAAACAAAAGAGACCGATATCACCTGTGAGCTTCTGCTCGACGGGACCGGAAAATCGGAAATAAATACAGGGATCGGTTTTTTCGATCATATGCTTGAGTGTTTCGCGAAACACGGATTCTTTGATCTGTATCTCAGCTGCAGCGGAGATCTTGAGACTGACACTCATCATTCCGTCGAAGATACCGGGATCGTCCTCGGAGAGGCGGTAGCCGAAGCTCTCGGTGATAAAAAAGGCATCAGGCGGTACGGAAGCTTCATACTGCCCATGGATGAGGCGCTTGTTTTATGCGCCGTGGATCTTTGCGGGAGACCGTATTTTAATTATAACCTTACCTTTCCGGAGGAAAGATGCGGTGACATGGAGATGTGCATGGTGAGGGAATTCTTTTATGCGCTGTCTTATTCCTCCATGATGAACCTGCACCTGAAGCAGCTTGACGGTTTAAATTCACACCACATCGCCGAGGCAGCCTTCAAAGCGTTTGCCAAATCGCTTGATACGGCTTCGGGATTTGATGAGAGAATAGAGGATGTGCTTTCTACGAAGGGGGCTTTGTAAAATGGAATACAGACAGATAATACCTTGTATATATCTGAATAACGGACTTGCGGTAAAGAGCCTTCATGACAGGTCGAAGGTTTCGGAGGATCCTGTAAGCCTTGCTTCATACTTTGAAAATCACGGAGCGGATTCGATACTCATATTTGACTTTTCGGTAAATGACGCGGGTCATGAGAAGAAGCTGGAGATAATAAAGGCCATAAGCCATACCGTGGACATCCCGCTGATAGGAGCGGGAAACGTGAAGAGGGCAGAGGATATCAAAAAGCTTCTGTATGCGGGCTGCCAGACAGCGGCGCTTAATTTCTCAAAGAAAGAGAACATAGAGCTTGCCAAGGAGGTGTCCAAGCGGTTCGGAAGGGAGAAGATCGCGGCATCCGTTGCCGGTATCGCCGAGCTGGAAGAGGGAGAGGGCGAGATCAGAAATTATATCGGACTTGTCCTCCTGATCAATGAAGACAAGCTTGCCGAGATAGATGACTGGTTCAAAAGACGCCGTTCGGAAAACAAGAATCCTATGACGGTTGATCTTATCCCTTTGCTTGAAAAGGAATCACTTCATGAGGCTGCAGCTGTCCTGAGAACATATGACATTGCCGGGATAGCGGGCGGAGTCCTTGATTCTTCCGCTGAGGGATTTATGGATTTCAAGAGACAGTGCAAGGGACTCGGGATCAAGGTCAATACCTTTGAGAGCAGTATAGCCTGGGATGAGCTTGAAAAAAACAGTGACGGCATGGTACCCGTCATCGCCCAGGATTACAAAACGGGCGAGGTTCTTATGCTTGCATATATGAATGAGGCGGCCTTTGTAAAGACTCTTGATACGGGAAAGATGACCTACTGGTCAAGGAGCAGGAACGAGCTCTGGACAAAGGGTGAGACCTCAGGCAATTTCCAGTTTGTAAAGAGCCTTACCGCTGACTGCGACAAGGATACCATCCTTGCCAAGGTGCTTCAGATCGGAGCAGCCTGCCATACCGGCTCGAGGAGCTGCTTCTTTAATGAAATGATAAAGCGTGAATACGATGATTCAAATCCGCTGAAGGTGTTTGAACAGGAATATTCCGTCATAGTGGACCGGAGGGATCACCCCAAGGAGGGCTCATATACGAATTATCTCTTCGATAAGGGCATAGACAAGATATTGAAGAAGATAGGCGAGGAATGTACCGAGATAATCGTTGCCGCAAAGAATCCCGATCCCGAGGAGCTGAAATATGAGCTGGCCGACTGGCTCTATCATGCTATGGTACTGATGGTTGAAAAGGGAGTCACATGGGAAGATGTGACAAAGGAGATAGTAAATAGATAAGCTGGCGTTAAGCGATGAGATACTTCTTTCAGTCGAGCATCCCGAGAGATATATCGGCGGAGAGATCAACTCGATAAAAAAGAATAAAAATGAGGTCGATATCCGATTTGCGATGTGCTTTCCCGATGTGTACGAGATAGGCATGTCGCATCTTGGTATTCAGATACTTTATGAGATGTTCAATGAAAGACCCGATGTATGGTGCGAGCGGGTCTATTCTCCGTGGCTTGATCTGGATGCTGTGATGCGGAAGGAGCATATTCCTTTATTCGCCCTCGAATCACAGGATGAGATATCGGGGTTTGATTTTCTTGGCATCACGCTTCAGTACGAAATGTGCTATACGAATGTGCTGCAGGTGCTCGAGCTGTCGGGGATACCGCTCCTCGCAAAAGACAGGCAAGCCGATGCACCCCTCGGAGAGGGTGTGCCTGTAGTCATAGGAGGCGGCCCCTGCGCCTACAATCCCGAACCTGTCGCGGCCTTCTTTGATATGTTTTATATAGGCGAGGGCGAGACTGAATATGATGCCCTTCTGGACCTGTATGCCTCCATGAAGCGGGAAGGGAGGACGAGGTTCGAATTTCTTGAAAGAGCCGCACATATAAGGGGGATGTATGTGCCCTCATTCTATGAGCCGCGGTATGACCGGTCGGGGATCTTTGCGGGCTTTGATATACTGAATGAAAACGCGCCCTCCGTCGTGAAAAAGGCTGTGTGCCTCGACATGGACAACGCACCTTATCCCGTGAAAAGGGTGATCCCGTTCATAAAGGTCACGCAGGACAGGTCGGTGCTTGAGATACAGAGAGGCTGTATCAGAGGATGCCGGTTCTGTCAGGCAGGGATGATATACAGGCCTGTGAGGGAGAAGAGTCTTGAAACACTGAAAAGACACGCCGAGGCAATGATAGAAGCGACGGGGGATGATGAGATATCCTTAAGCTCGCTCTCTTCCTCGGATTATACAAAGATAGCCGAGCTTGTAAAATGGCTTGTAGAGACATATAAGGAAAAATTCATTAACATCTCGCTCCCCTCACTCCGCATAGATCATGTTTTTCTGGATATGATGGAGACCATACAGGACAGCAAAAAAGGCTCGCTGACCTTTGCTCCCGAGGCAGGAAGCCAGAGGATGAGGGATGTGATAAACAAAGGGATAACGACCGGGGACATCCTTCAAGGCTCTGCCATATGCTTCGAAGCCGGCTACAGCAAGGTGAAGCTCTATTTCATGCTGGGACTTCCGGGGGAAACGGATGAGGATGTGCTTGCGGTAGCGGATCTTGCAAATGATGTCGCGATGAACTATTTCGATACTGTTCCGAAGGAGGACAGGAAGGGGATAAGGGTTCAGGTGACAAGCTCTGCTTCATTCTTTGTGCCGAAGCCCTTTACCCCGTTTCAATGGTGTGCGATGGACGAACCCGGCAATTTCCTCCGCAAGGCTTATATGGTGAATGAAGCAATGGAGCATGCCGTAAATCACAAAAGCTTAAAATTCCAGTATCACGAATCGGGGATATCGGAGCTCGAAGGGGTCTTTGCCAGAGGGGACAGAAGAGTGGCGGATGCCATACTTGCGGCATACAGAAAGGGCTGCATGTATGATGCCTGGACCGAGAGCTTCGACAGAAAAAAATGGGATGAGGCATTTGATGAGACCGGTATCGATATCGCGTTTTATACCCGCAGGGAAAGGCCTCTTGATGAAGCCTTCCCATGGGATTTCATTGATATAGGCGTATCCCGGGATTTTCTGAAAAAAGAATATCTTGCCGCGAAGGAAGGAAGGGTAACGCCGAACTGCCGTGAAAAATGCAGCGGTTGCGGAGCCGCAGCCTTCGGAGGAGGGGTATGCTTTGAAAAAACGGGAAGTGAAAAGGATACAGGCGGTAAGGGGATCCGGATACAGTGAAGCTGCGGATAAAATTCACAAAGCACGGGGTCGTGCGTTATATCGGACATCTTGATCTTCAGCGTTATTTCCAGAGAGTGAACAGGAGAGCAGGGATAAAGGTCGTTTATTCCGAAGGCTTCTCGCCGCATCAGAAGATGTCTTTTGCAATGCCGCTTTCAGTGGGGTATGAGTCGGATGCAGAATACTTTGATCTCGAGGTGTCGGAGGCTTCGTCATCAAAGGAAGTGAAAGATGCCCTGAACGCGCAGCAGACTGAGGGGATCGGGATAGTAAGCTGTGTCCTTCTTCCCGAAAGGTGTGAGAACGCAATGGCAAGTGTCAGGGCTGCGGAATATACGATAGGCTTCAGGGAGGGCTGCGGACCGGACTTTGATATCCATGCTGCAGTAAAAAATGCGATGGCTGGCGGTTCTTTCATTATCAGAAAGCCGG
>CACZRA010000007.1 GCA_902783395.1 uncultured Lachnospiraceae bacterium | reverse complement strand
GAGGTACACTTAGCGAGGTATTTTCGAGCTTAGTGTACTACCGTTTAAGGGGGAGTATGATTTGACTTTTGTTGTATGTGATGACGAGGAGATCCAGAGAAAGAAAATAACAGGAATGATCCTTTCAGTCTATCCCGATGCAAAGATCACAGAATGCGGACGGGCAGATGAAGTGACAGCCATGAATCGGACAGCTCAGGTTATCGTAATGGACATAGACATGGGAACCCGTATGGATGGAATAGAGGCAGCACGGATCATATATAAGCAGGGGACAGGATACTGTTCACTTCCGCTTATCATTTTTGTCACAGGTTATCCGGAGCGTATGAAAGAAGCATTCTCCGTCCACGCCTTCCACTTTGTCGAAAAGCCTATACGAAAAAAAGAGTTTGAAGCCGTTCTCCGCGAAGCCGGTATAGCTGTGGGAAACATTATGATCAATGCTGCAGACAGCAAGAATGATATTGCGATCAAGTATGGAAAAGAAACAACTTCTGTATCAAGATCGGGGATAAAATACGCGGAGAGCAAGGGGAGAGTACAGGTGCTTCATACAGTTGATGGCAGCCGGTTGTACAGTGGTACGATGTCAGAGCTTCAGGAGCTTTTAGGTGAGGGCTTCTATCGGATCCACCGCAGCTTTATCGTAAATATGGATTTTGTAAAGCATTATGACAGGACTGAGGTAAGACTACTGGATGGCACGAGCCTTATGATGTCCAAATACAAGTATGCCGGTTTTGTAAAGGCCTATTTAGCCCATATAAGCGGAAAAAGACATGTCTGAGAACGATTTTTCATTTTACATGGAAACTGTTGGGGAGATAATGCGCATTTTCAGGTATCTTTGCTTCATCCCCGGAGTATTCATTTTCGTGGATTTAAGAGTGGCAAAGCGGGATGTAAAAAGCTGGATCTTTGCCGCTTTGATGGGATCCGCCATCGGCTCCTGTCTTTTCCGTATATCATTTCTGGGTCTGACCGGATTATTTGATATTGTGTCTGACCGTATCGTGGATACACTGGAAATAACAGACGAGGAATCCCTTGAGATACTATATTCCAGGCTTCTTGTATTATGGATCGCCACGTGCTTCTTATATGTCCTGCTGACCGTAGCAATGTTTCTCATCATTAAGAAAATCGTCAGGCATCGATATGTGGTCAGCTTGTATGAGGCAGTTTATCTTTCCATCATCACACTGATCGCAGAGATACTGAGCAGGTTCTTTGTGAAGATCGCAGTGGTACCGATGGACGAAGGTGTATTTATCCTTAACGACCAGATTAAGGCGTCCCCCTGGCTGTTTCTTGCAGTATCAATATTGCTCTTTGCGGGGGAGGTATCCCTTATCGCATCGTGGCAGAAAAACAGGCGGCTGATGGAGCATGAAAGAACGGCCATATCGGAGAGATTACAGGCAGAGAGCCTGAAACGGCGGCTGTCGGAGGTTCAGGAAGGGACGGAAAGACTTAGGACTTTCAGACATGATCTGAGGAATCATGTATCAGTTCTTTATGGTTTGCTTAACGAAGGGGCAACTGAAGAAGCAGAATCATATCTTCGCAGCATGGAAGAGAGCGCAGGGATTTATGAAAAGAGATATGACACCGGTATAGTGCTCTTTGATGTGATACTTAATGACAAGACCGTTGATGCGGATCGTATGGGGATTACGTTTACAGCTTCCGTTGATATCAGAAGCCTGCCCGATATGATGCAGTATGATGTAGCAGTGGTTGTCGGAAACCTTATAGATAATGCGATACATGGTGCGTCCCGGAATAAAACGGATGAGTCGTTTGTATCCATCCGGATATTGGAAAAGAATGGCTTCCTGTGGATGGAAATAAAGAACTCTTATTCAGGGATGTTGGAGATAAATCAGGAATCAGAGCTTCCGGTGGCAAATAAAAGCTGCGATGACAGTCACGGGTTGGGGATACCCAACAGTCTGTCGATATGTGAAAGATATTACGGAACGCTTATGTTTTCGCAGAGTGAAGGCATTGTAACTGTAACAGCCATGATGCAGTATCCATTCATGACATAAAAAGACCCATTTATGAAAAAGAGGTTCATATCCTGCGGCAGGATCCGAAATAGAGGATAGTGCAGGGCGTAAACCGTCCCACAAATGTCAGGAGGTGAACAATCATGAGAGTTACGACACAGATGCTGAATGAATCGTCCCAAAGGGCAGGAATACCCGGGATCGGCAGTGGCAGTATAGGGAACAATGCTTTGCTTAAGGCGGCCACAAGGAATAAAAAAGGGAATAGTCTGCTGAACAGTCTGAGCGGGGATACTACAGGAAAGAGGGCATACGGGAAGTCTTCTGTATTTGATAACGATGCTCTCCGGAAGGCAGCAGACGTACTGGAGAAAAAAGCGGAGAAGTTTTCTTCTGAAGACAATGAAGACGAAGCAGAAAAGATGAGGAAGATTGCGGATAAGCTCATGGAATCTGTATCGGGAAATTATTCCCAGGACGGCAGTATGTATGACAGATACTACAATAACTATGACTTCTTGTGCTAGAAATCGGATTTTGCACAAGAATCCGGCTTCGCCGGACACGCCGACTGGCAAGCCAGTCGCCTGGTCCAATACGGATATTGTTTTTTCGATAAAATCAATATCCTATGACTTTTGGGGATGACAGACTATTGGGGCAGTATTACCGGCCTTTGGGGAAATAGGTATCATCAATAAGCGGCGGCTCATCCGATAAAGATAAATAGAAAAAGTGCTAAGGAAGGCATCTGTATTCAATGGATTGAGAAACATTGGCAGATGCTTTTTTTATAAGGATTGCCGCCGATGAGATACTGTTTCTCGGTGCGGCGGCAAGCAGGCAGGCAGGGCGTCTAAACGCCTCACAGGAAAAGGGGGAAGTAAAATGCGAATCACAGAAAGCAACGTAACAATGACGGCAACCCGTACCTTCAATCAGAGCGGTACAAAAGCCAAAGGTGAAACAAACAGATCTTCTTTCGAGGATACGAAAAGCGCCATCAGCTATGACACAGGCAGATCGGGAGCCTATGAAAGAAACAATTATGGAAGCATGACCGGCTACGGGCTTTATAACAATTATTCCAAATTCAACATTGGAATAACGGGTGGAACGGGCTCCGGAAGTCTGAGCGCAAACGGATTCCAGAATAATGTATTGTCAATGCTCATGGGAAGATTAATCGGTGCAGGCGCTTTTGGAGGCACGACTCAGCAGCTTGTGACTTATGAGGAATACGAGAATACGCAGTTTCATGCAAACGGTCAGGCAAAGACAGATGACGGCAGAGTTATAAATTTCAACGTGGATATCATGATGAGCCGGAGCTACATGGAGTATATGAATGTTTATATTCCTGCAATGCAGAACGCTCTCTGCGATCCGCTTGTCGTGAATATCGGAAGCGATACTTCAAATATAAGGGATCAGAAATTTATGTTTGATATAGACGCTGATGGTGAAGAAGATGAGATATCCATGCTCGGTCGTGGGTCAGGGTTTCTTGCCCTTGATAAGAACGATGATGGAGTGATAAACGATGGGAGTGAACTCTTCGGTACCAAAAGCGGGGATGGCTTCGCTGATCTTAAGGAATACGATTCTGACGGTAATGGCTGGATAGATGAAAATGATGAGGTATTCAGCAAGCTTAAGGTCTGGTGTAAAGGGGATAACGGTGAGGATATTCTTATGAGTCTTAAGGAAGCGGATATCGGTGCAATATATCTTGGCTCGCAGGATACTGAGTTTACAGTCAACGGAAACGATGGAGTAAGGGACGGCGTTGTAAGGTCTACGGGATTCTTCCTTAAGGAATCATCGGGAGCAGGTACGATACAGCATGTCGATATGGCCATAGGCAGTGCGGGAGAAGGAACAGAGCAGTTGTCAGTAAAGACAATAACGGTTTCAAACATTTCTACATCACAGAACAGGAATAATAACTCTTCCCGGACTCAGGTGGAAAGAAGGAAAGCTCTGGCTAGGAAGAGAGCGGAAGAAAGGCAGACAAAGAAAGTCCTTGAGCAGAAACAGATGGATAAAGAGATAGCGGAAGACCGATATGAGCAGAAACTTGAAGAAAGGCGGCACGAGCGGACAAAAAGGACCAGAGAGCGTTTTGAGGACAGCATGCTCGAAAAACTCTTTGAGGACAGGTATGTAATCTGACAATTTGTGAAAAAATCGGCTGTTGGGGCAATTACTATAAATATAACACGCCGACATACCGATAATCTGATAAGAGAATACATGGCTACGGACAGCGTCTGAAGTTCAATGGAGTGAACATTGGATTTTAGGCGCTGTTTTATAGGCTGCGGAAGGGAGAAAATATGAATTTGAATATAACAGGATCATACATGCCGTACAGCTATGGTACAAATAGCGGTAATGCAAAGGCTTTAAAAGACAGGAGCGGCAGTCAGCCGGAGTCAAGGCATATTGGCACGACTGACAGAGATTTCTCTGACAGGATAAGGATACAGAAGGAGCAGTATTATGCTATTTGTTCTTGCTGGATGTGCTAATAAGATAGATTATTCTCTTCCAGAAGACCCTATAGAGTTTAATACGAGTACTTTTGTAAATCCCGCAAATTCCGATGATACATATCTTTCGATTGAGTATAACGGAAGAACTTATATAGGCTTTGGAACACTTAAGGGCATTGTTCCTGAATCAGAGATGGGAGACTGTTTGGGATATATAGTTCAGGATGGGGTAAAAATGGATGATTCGAGAATCTTCTTGCTTACAGCTGATCCTGATGCAAATTATCTTGGCCGATTTGAGACAGAAGGGGTTATGGATCAACCAGATTTCTTTAGAGCTATTGATACTGTAGGAAAGGATATAACAACACCAGCCTATATTGATGATTTGGGCTATGAATTCTGGAGCGTACAGTAAGGTAATAAAAGCATAATTCATATTAATGATTTTATAAGATTGCGTTGGCCAGCGTTGCGAGATAGTGTGTATCTATATCACTTTCATAACCCACAAAGCAAAGCTG
>CACZRA010000006.1 GCA_902783395.1 uncultured Lachnospiraceae bacterium | reverse complement strand
GATGCGGATTATTCCCAGATAGAACTCCGTATCCTTGCTGCTCTTTCCGGAGACGAAAAGCTGATAGATGCATTCAGGGCGGGGCAGGATATACATGCCAGTACCGCCGCTCATGTTTTCCATGTGGACTATGATGAGGTCACACCGCAGATGCGTCGTAACGCAAAGGCAGTGAATTTCGGGATAGTTTACGGTATATCTTCATTCGGACTGTCCGAGAATCTTTCCATATCAAGGAAGGAAGCAAAGGACTATATTGACCGGTATTTTGAGACCTTCCCCGGAGTCAGGCGGTACCTTGACCACCTTGTGGAATCGGCCAAACAGAGCGGAGCAGCGGTCACATATTTCGGGAGAAGAAGACCGGTCCCCGAGCTTAAGGAATCAAATTTCATGAGAAGACAGTTTGGTGAAAGAGTTGCCATGAACATGCCCGTACAGGGGACAGCTGCGGATATCATGAAGATAGCGATGGTAAGAGTGCATGATATGCTTCTGAAAGAGAAGCTGAGGTCAAAGCTCATACTTCAGATACATGACGAGCTCCTGATCGAGACAGCACCGGGAGAAGAGGAGCAGGTTCAAAGGATACTGAAGGAGGGCATGATGGGTGCAGCTGACCTTGCGGTGCCTCTTGAGGTAGATGTGAATACAGGCAGGGATTTTTATGAAGCTCACTGATGAAAGAAGAAAAACCCTGTGCATAGGTATCACGGGAGGAGCCGGCTCCGGAAAAACAGAGGTGCTGTCGTATCTTAAGGATAAGACCCGGTGCAGGATCTTTTATTCCGATGAAGAGGCAAGGAAGCTGTACGATCCGGGAAATAAGGTCTTTGAGAGGATAAAGGAGACTGCGGGAGACGATATACTTGATGCGGACGGCAGACTTGATAAGGAGAAATTCTCCGCCAGGCTTTTCAGCGACGCTATGCTCCGTGACAGGATAAACTCGATAGTACATCCCGCCGTAGAGGAGCTTATCCTTGATAATATGGCTTTGGAGCGGGCAGAGGGAAAGAGGGATTTCTTTTTTGTGGAGGCAGCTCTCCTTATCGAATGCGGATATGAAGAGGTGCTTGATGAAATCTGGTACGTTTATGCCTCTGAAGATACAAGACGCGTAAGGCTCAGGGAGAGCAGGGCTTACAGTGACGTAAAGATACAGGATATCTTTGCTTCCCAGCTGTCCGATGAAGAGTACAGAAAGCACTGTGCAAGGATCATAGATAATGACGGGAGCATAGAGGCTATGCACGATTCCGTTGATAATATACTAAAAGAGGTAGCTGACAGAAGATGAAATATCTGATAATCGGAGCGGGACCTGCGGGACTCACATTTGCCAACAGACTTCTTGATCTTGGAGAAAAGGATTTTCATATCATTGAGGAATGCAGCACGGCAGGCGGCCTGTGCAGATCCGAAAATGTGGACGGAACTCCCCTGGATATAGGAGGAGGACATTTTATCGATGTCAGACGTCCGAAGGTAAATGAATTCCTTTTCCGCTTTATGGGGGAGGAGGAAATGAATTCCTACGACCGCGTGACAAAGATCAGGACAGCGGGAGGAAGGATAGATTATCCCTATGAGGCGAATATCTGGCAGCTTCCTGTAGATGATGAGGTGGAGCACCTTAAGTCGATCGCTGCGGCAGGCTGTAATACGGGAGAGCCTGAGCCCGGTACCTTCAGGGACTGGATCAAATGGAAGCTCGGGAAGAAGATAGCCGAGGATTATATGTTTCCGTATAATGAAAAGATCTTTTCGGTAGATCTTAATTCTCTGGGAACATACTGGATGAATAAGCTTCCTGATGTTTCTTTTGAAGACACCCTGAGATCCTGTCTTACAAAGAAGCCGTACGGTACGCTGCCCGGACACGCAAGGTTTTATTATCCCAAAAGATACGGTGCCGGAGAGCTGTGGCTGAGGCTTGCGGAGAGAGTGAAGGAATACACGGAGTATGACACGCCTGCAAGGGAGCTTAATCTTACGGAAAAGACTGTGAACGGCGGAGAATACAGGGCAGATATTATCATTAATACGGCTCCGTGGACATCATTTAAGATAAAGGGGTGCCCGGATGGTTTTGCGGGATCGGTGGATGCTCTTAAGTATTCCTCGATAGTGGTCAGGTACCTGCCTGATGTGGAGGATGATACGGTCAACTGGGAATATGTGCCGTCCATGGATTATGATTATCACAGGATCCTGTACAGAAATACGTTTGCCGAAGGATCAAAAGGCTCCTGGGCCGAGATAAATCTGAAAAGGTATAAGGCGGAAGAGGGGGATATCGCTTTTGTTTCCGAGTACGCATATCCGCTTAATACCGTTGACAAACCCGAAAGGATCCGCCTCATACTTGATGAAGCACAAAAGCACGGAGTATACGGCCTGGGACGATGGGGAGAATGGGAGCATTATAACTCTGATCTGGTAGTTGAATTATCCATGAAGCTTGCGGAAAAACTTGAAAATAAATAATCAGGAGTTGGAAATGGCTGAAAAGAAGGCGGCTGAGAGTAAAAAGACGGCAGAGACCAGAAAAACCGCGGACAATAAGAAATATCCGGGACAGCTCGTATACGGTCTGGATATAGGGACAAGGACCATAGTCGGGACTGTCGGATATATGTTTAATAAGATCTTTCATGTGGTGGCCATAGAAAGCAAGCCCCATGAAACAAGGGCCATGCAGGACGGACAGATACATGATATCGCTGCCGTTTCCGAGTCCATTACCGAGGTTACGAGCAGGCTGCAGATAAAGCTCGGAAGGCCGCTGCATGAGGTATGCATAGCAGCTGCGGGGAGAGTGCTGAGAACCATTACCGTGCATGTGGAGCAGGAGCTGGGGGATACAAGAGACGTGACCAGCGAGGATATTTATTCCCTCGAGCTTCTGGGAGCACAGCGGGCATACGAAAGATTTATAAAGGAAAGCACACTTAATATCAAGTTCTACTGTGTCGGATATACAGTACAGAAGTATTATCTCGACAAGTATCCGATGACGGATCTTCTGGCTCATAAGGGGACGGTCATCGGAGCTGACGTGATCGCGACTTTCCTTCCGGATGAGGTAGTGGACGGGCTGTATAAGGCGGTCCAGATGTCCGGGCTTCATGTCGCCAATCTGACACTTGAGCCCATAGCGGCCATGGAGGTTGCGATCCCGCAAAGCTTCAGGATGCTTAATCTTGCCCTTGTGGATGTGGGAGCCGGTACAAGTGATATCTCGATCACAAGGGATGAGTCAATTGTGGCATACGGCATGATACCCAGTGCAGGAGACGAGTTCACGGAGACCGTTGCAAAGTACTATCTGACTGATTTTGAACAGGCCGAGAAGATAAAGTATCAGGCATCACTGGGCGGAGAGGTCATATACACTGACGTCATGGGGATCGAGCGTAAGACCGATGCCAAAGAGGTGGAGGAGATCTCGAAGGATACCATTAAGATAATCGCAAGGGAAACCTCCGACCAGATCAAGAAGCTGAACGGTGGAAAGCCGGTATCTGCGGTATTTGTGGTAGGCGGAGGCGGAAGGCTTCCGGGATATACGGACTGCCTTGCCGATGAGATGGGGATAGATCACTCAAGGGTTGCAGTAAGAGGAGAGGATGTACTGAAGAATATAGACTTTAAGGATAAGTCTCTGCCGGGAGATTCGCTGCTTGTGACTCCCATAGGTATCTGCCTCAATTTCTTCAGACAGAAGAATAATTTCATCTTTGTGTTCTTTAATAATGTC
>CACZRA010000005.1 GCA_902783395.1 uncultured Lachnospiraceae bacterium | reverse complement strand
TCAGCCTGTTTATGACCATATCTCTGTCTTCAACAGGGATTTCCGCGATAATGACAAACTCATCACCGCCGGTCCTGTATATGCTCCCATATTGCCCCAGCACTTCTTTCATACAGTCTGCCGCACCTATTATCAGTTCATCTCCCGCTTCATGTCCGCAGGAATCATTAGCTTTTTTCAGATCATTCAGGTCAAAGGAAAAGAATACTGTTTCTTCATTAATCTCGAGATCGTCGCTTCCGTCCATGAACTCATCAAACGACCGTCTGTTGTTTACATCCGTCATGCTGTCAATATGAGCCATGCGGTAAAGCATTTTTTTCAGCTTTTCCTCCTCTATAATGGCATCGATGTTTCTGAAACCACATACAAAACGGACTTCGCCCATGTCATCGGTAACCCTTGCTACCGAAAGCTGAAGGTAATTTCTGGAACCCTCCGGATTTATCCTGCAGTAGTTGATATAGTATATCTCATCCTCTTTTGTATTTCTCAGCAGGTTTTCGATGGAAGACATCTGTCTGACACGTTCACGGTCCTCCGGCACAACGTACCTCTCTATATAATTATCGAGTATCGTTTCATACCTGCCTTCACATATACTGTTCATGACCGTCGAGGACTCCGTGGTACCCATGTTGCTTCGGATAAGCTTCGCTTGATGGAGCGATGCATCAGCCAGCCAGATGGATTCATATTCGCATGACAGTCCGGCAAGAAGCTTCTGATGCTCAGCTATCTTCTGCTCCTCCTCGCGAAACAGCATCCTCCTTGAACTGTCGGATATTTCATCATACCTTACCACACTGTAACGGCGGCCATCCGTTGTATACTCATGATTTCCTATGCCATGGATGGTCTTCAGCTTTTTATTTTTCCCTATGCGCTCGTGAAATACCACATTGTATGGTTCATCGTTATCGGAAAAATCTTTTACAGCTTTGAGCATCTCGTCCTTTTCTTCTATGTTTACGAAAGGATCATCGCCGTTAAGGCGTCCCATCATCTCTTCCCTTGTCGATTCATACATATCACAGATGCCCTGGGAAACAATGTATGTGCGGAATCTTCCGTTTTCGACATAGTAAACAGCCAATGGTATTCTGGTATTCTCATAAAAATCATATATTTCCTTTAAAAAAAACGGTTCCATAGCTGCTCCTTTTCACTATAAGTTTAAATTTTATTATACCATACTTTTATTCCGGTCCGAAATACTCAGGTCAACCGGATCCTTATCAGTGCACCTGATGCATCCGATGTGATATACTCAGATCACAACACAACAGGAAGGAGCGGACACAAAGTGTTAAAACCGGATCATATTACGATTAATGTAACGGATATCAACAGAAGTAAAGAGTTTTATGGTGATATTCTGGGTCTTAAAACTATGGGAACAGTCGATATGGGAGATCACAGATTATATTATTATGAACTGGATGACGATCTGCTGCTTGAGCTTATCGAATATGATGATGATCATGGGGAGCTGCATCCGGACGTGAAAACAATGGGAATCTACCGTCATCTGGCTATCCGTTGCGATGACGTGGATGCTTTATATATGAAGCTTACCGAAAAGGGCATCACCTGTCTTTCAGCTCCGGCAGATGTACCTATGCTCAATTTCCGCAATATTCTTGTCGAAGATCCAAACGGTGTCGAACTTGAATTTATAACACGCGAGCCTGTAACAATACCTTAAAGACTGTATTCACAGAGCTTGCTGCTCTTATGATAGCGTACATCATCCGCGATTATGTCATATGTCTTTCCCATTGATATCGTCTTCATTGGTATTCCGTTCACCTCGTAGCGCCTTGACGCTCCTGCCTTGATAAAATCCTCTTCATAGGGATAGATGGTGACAAAAATATCCGCAGAAAGATCCCGCACATGCATGCAGTAGGTACGTTCGCTTTTATTCCCCGCTTCGTCTATATAACCTGCCGTAAAGTTTTTCAGATACCGGTACGGAACACCTATCATCTCCTCGACATAATGTACAAAGGTGTAGCTGTGCTGGCATTCCACATCAATGAATACATTCTTTGTATCATGTTCCCTGCACCAGGAAAACGGGCTGTCTGCCCCGAAAGAGGATCTGTTTTCCATGGCAGCAAGCTCATCCGCTCCCTCACCCCATACCGCAAAAGAATAGATCGGATGCCTCGTCCTCCTGAAATCATCACGCTTTAATACGACCTTTCCGATCGAACCGGTCTGAGATGGTGATCTTCGGATATCAAAGGTTTTGCCCTTGCAGAAATCCCAGTTAAACACAGGGATAAGGATAGTACCGTGAGGGCCTATGATATCCTGAACCGAATCGATGAGTACATTCAGATCCGTATCGTCTTCATGTTCTATACAGGTATAAAGCAGCTGTTTTACATCAGAAGCGATCCAGACGGAATCCCCCTCTTTAAGTCCAAAGTACTGAGGTATGTCCTTAAGTCTCACATAGCTGATCATGAATGATCCTGATTCATAAGCTTGAGTCTGTTGAGAGCTCTTGCAAGGGCTGCCTGAAGTATCTTGTATTCCTGCTCGGAAAGCTTTTGCTGAAGCTTTTCCTCAGCCCTGCGCTTTGCTTCCAAAGCCCTGTTTACGTCTATATCTTCGGGTTTTTCCGCCGAATCCACGACTATCGTGCAGCGGTTATTCGCAAACTGTATCGCACCGGGACCTATGGCTGCCTTATGCCATACATCCTTGGCATCCTGATAACTGATTATCCCCTCCTTCAGGGCGATTATCATTTCCTCATGTCCGGGAAGGACTCCCATCTCACCGTCCACCGCAGGGATTATCAGTTTCTGAAGCCTGCCAAAATAAAACATCCCGTCTGATGAGATTATCTGAGTCGCGAAGGTCTTCATAGGGTCCTGGCTTTCTCTGCCACATCATCTATAGTCCCGACATTAAAGAAAGCACCTTCCGGATACTTATCAGCCTCCCCTGACAGAATGACTCCGAACCCCTTTACCGTATCATCTATATGGACGTACTTTCCCTGAGTCCCCGTAAAGTTTTCCGCGACAAAGAAGGGCTGCGACAGGAATCGCTGTATTTTTCTTGCCCTTGTCACCGTAAGTCTGTCGTCGTCCGAAAGCTCTTCTATTCCCAGTATGGCTATTATATCCTGAAGCTCTTTGTATTTCTGGAGAACGGCAAGCACCTCATCGGCAACTCTGTAATGCTCATCCCCGACTATTTCCGGAGTCAGTATCCTCGATGATGATTCCAGCGGATCGACTGCAGGATATATACCCTGCTCCACAATACGCCTTGACAGTACCGTTGTTGCATCAAGATGCGCAAATGTAGTCGCAGGCGCCGGATCTGTCAGATCATCTGCAGGGACATATACCGCCTGAACCGATGTGATGGAACCGTTTTTCGTAGACGCTATCCTCTCTTCCAGACCGCCCAGATCCGTTGCCAGTGTAGGCTGGTATCCCACGGCCGAAGGCATACGTCCCAGCAGGGCTGAAACCTCCGACCCCGCCTGGATAAACCGGAAAATATTATCAATAAAAAGCAAAACATCCTTGTTTTCTCTGTCACGGAAATACTCAGCCATAGTGAGCCCGGTCTCTGCCACTCTCATCCTGGCACCCGGAGGCTCGTTCATCTGTCCGAATACAAGAGCTGTTTTTTTAATTACACCGCTTTCCGTCATCTCACTCCAGAGATCATTTCCCTCTCTGGATCTTTCCCCGACTCCTGTAAATATCGAATATCCACCGTGTTCCGTGGCGACGTTTCTTATGAGCTCCTGAATCAGTACCGTCTTTCCTACGCCTGCACCTCCGAAAAGACCTATCTTTCCGCCCTTTGCATAGGGTGCTATCAGGTCTATGACCTTTATCCCTGTTTCCAGGATCTCCTGAACCGGTGACTGATCGGCAAATTCAGGGGGACGTCTGTGTATCGACCAGCGCTCGGATTTATTTAGCTCCTCCATGGGAAGACCGTCTATCGCGTCCCCTGTCACATTAAAAAGCCTTCCGAGACAGGCTTCTCCTACGGGAGCAGTGATCGGTGATCCCGTTGCCTCTACTTCTGTTCCTTTTGCCAGTCCTTCTGATGCCGACAACATTATACAACGCACGGTATCGGACGCTATATGCTGTCTGACCTCCATGGTGCTTTTCTCCCCATGATTGTAGACTATGAGTGCATCGGCTATCCTCGGCAGCTTTTTATCATTAAATTTTACATCCACGACAGGTCCCATGACCTGTGAAATATACCCCTTCATCCTGTTCTCCGTTTTTCTTTTCCGGTTAGTGTTACGTCAGTATCCGGTAGCCTCCGCTCCCGCAGACACCTCGGTTATCTCCTGCGTTATCACACCCTGCCTGGCTCTGTTATACTGTACACTCAGATCCCTTATCATGGAAGAAGCCGCATCCGAAGCGGTCTGCATGGCAAGCATTCTGGAATTCTGCTCTGCACAAAAGCTTTCTATCAGCGTACTGTAAATATATCCATTCATAAAATTTGGTACAATAGCATCTATAACCTCATCAGGGGAGGGTGAGAAAATGAATTCCTCGTTATATATATCTTTAGGTATCTGCCTGCCGATCTCAGCCTCTATGGCCGATGCCAGAGGCAGCAGCTTTCTTGCTCTTACTTCTGCTTCCATGGCTGATTTCATCGCTGTATATATTATGCGAAGGTCATCTATCTCTCCGTTTTCAAACAGAGGAAGCACATATCTCGTTATAAGCCTGCCAAGATGATGAGTAGGATTATCGGAGGAATACTCAAAGCCCTCCTCGATCGCTATTCCATGATTCCTGAAATATCTGCGACCTGTCTCACCCACTACAAACACTCTGGCCTTACCGCCGTCTGCCCTCATATGCTTTTCTGTCTCTTTCAGGATATTCTGGTTATAGGCTCCGGCAAGCCCCTTA
>CACZRA010000004.1 GCA_902783395.1 uncultured Lachnospiraceae bacterium | reverse complement strand
TTCAGCGAGCACGATTTTGACATAATCTTTATGGATCATATGATGCCCAGGATGGACGGCATAGAATGCGTGAACCACTTAAGAAGGCTTAACGTGGCGGGGGCGGCTGATGTTCCTGTGGTCGCGCTTACAGCCAATGCCGTCAAGGGAGCAAGAAAGTTCTTCCTTAGCTCCGGAATGGATGACTATATTTCAAAACCCATAAAGCTGACGACTCTTGCGGAAGTGATGTCAAGATGGATCCCGGATAAATACAAGGAAACGCCGATCTGGGACGATTCGTGGGAGGATCCCTCGCTAAAGGAGGAAAAAGCCGAAGTCAGTGCCGGAGAAAAAAAGATCCCCAAGGATATCTATGACTTTTCATCTTTGGATGATATCAATCCGGACGAGGCCATAAGGAATGTGGGCGGCAGCAAGGAGGTTTACAGGGAGCTTCTGGCTACCTTCTATGATTCCGATTCGATGAGTGAAGCACAGCAGTATTATGACTCAAGAGATATAGAGAACTACAGGATCACGGTACACGGCCTTAAGAGCTCGGCAAGATATATAGGCGCTGAAAAGCTTTCCGAAAAGGCAAAAGAGCTGGAGGATTATTCGAAAAAGAATGACTGGGACAGCATTGACAGGGAGCACGGTAACCTTACACCACTGTACCGCAGGGTTGCGGATTCCATAAAGAACTTCCTTGATCAGGGCGGGACAACGGAAGAGAATGTTCAGAAAGCCGATCTGATCTCAAAAGATGACCTTATTTCAAGATTACATGATCTTAAGGGCAGTCTCGGGGAGATGAATTTTGATGAAGCTGCCGAGCTGGCTTCAAACCTGAAGGAAACGGTCTATGAGGATGAACAGGTTGATATCGATGTTAAGGATATAGTCCGTATGGTCGAAAACTTTGACTTTGAAGATGCGGAAACCAATCTGGATATACTGATCGGGCAGCTTGAGTAGGGCTCAGGTCAAAAATAATAAGTTGACAAGCAATATCTCTGTCTTTATAATAGCAAGTTGTGACTTGCTGCGTGCAAAACAGTAAGGCTCGGCAATCTGTGTTTTACCGGGTGACCGCCGTGTCAACAGTCATCCTTAATCATAGATATTAAGAACAGTATATTTCAGATCAGGAGAAAAAAATGGCAAATATCAAATCGGCAAAGAAGAGGATCAGGACCAGCGAGAAAAGGGCTGAAAGGAATAAATCGGTTCGTACAAGTGTAAAGACCGCTATGAAAAAGGTTTATGCCGCAGTTGAGTCCTCGGATAAGGCAAAGGCAGAGGAAGAGCTCAAGAGCGCTATAGGAGTTATCGAGAGCGCCGGCTCAAAGGGTGTATATCATAAGAATAACATTTCAAGAAAGGTATCACATCTTACAAAAGCCGTTAATAAGATGGCTTGATAATTTAAATCAATCTGTTCACCAGGCGACCGATGTGATCTTCATCGGTCGTTTTATACGTCCGTATTTTGCAGGAAGATATGCAGCTCACAGGGAATCATTCATATGGAGATAAAGCAGGATCATATCAGAAATTTTTGCATAATTGCGCATATTGATCACGGAAAGTCAACTCTGGCCGACAGGATACTGGAAAAGACCGGTCTTCTGACTGAAAGAGAGATGCAGGACCAGGTCCTTGACAATATGGATCTCGAGCGCGAAAGAGGCATAACAATTAAATCCCAGGCCGTTCGTACCGTATATACCGCAAAGAACGGTGAGGAGTATATCTTTAATCTTATCGATACCCCGGGGCATGTGGATTTTAATTACGAAGTATCGAGGTCACTTGCAGCCTGTGACGGTGCAGTGCTTGTTGTCGACGCTTCACAGGGGGTTGAAGCTCAGACCCTTGCCAACGTTTATCTTGCTATGGATCATGATCTCGATGTCTTTCCCGTCCTGAATAAGATCGATCTGCCGTCTGCCGATCCCGACAGGGTGGCCGAGGAAATAGAAGATGTAATTGGCATTGAAGCGCTCGATGCTCCGCGTATTTCCGCAAAGGCAGGCATAGGGATAGAGGAAGTGCTGGAAAATATTGTCCATAAGATCCCTGCTCCTGTTGGTTCTTCAGATCAGCCGCTTAAGTGTCTGATCTTTGATTCGCTTTATGATTCATATAAGGGAGTCATAGTCTTCATGAGGATCTTTGACGGAACCGTCCGTTCCGGAGACAGGATCCGCTTTATGGCCAACGGCATGGAAGAGGAGGTCGTCGAGGTCGGATACTTCGGTGCGGGAAGATTTATTCCCTGCGATGAACTGTCATCGGGAATGGTCGGTTATATCACTGCGTCAATAAAGGATGTAAGGGAAGCCAGGGTCGGAGATACAGTGACAAGTGCCGTGAAGCCCTGTAAGGAAGCGCTTCCGGGCTATAAAAGGGTCAATCCCATGGTCTATTGCGGAGTGTACCCTGCGGATACAAGGGATTACCCGAATCTGAGAGATGCGCTCGAAAAGCTGCAGCTTAATGACGCTTCACTGACCTTCGAGCCCGAAACCTCTCTTGCACTGGGCTTCGGTTTCAGATGCGGTTTCTTAGGTCTCCTTCATCTGGATATCATAGCCGAAAGGCTTGAGAGAGAATATGATCTTGATCTTGTGACCACCGCTCCGGGAGTCGTATACAGGGTATATAAGACAGACGGCGGGATGATCGAGCTTACCAATCCCTCCAATCTTCCCGAGCCTTCGGAGATAGATTATATGGAAGAGCCGATCGTATCGGCTGAGATCATGGTGTCTACCGAATATCTCGGAGCCATAATAGGCTTATGCCAGGAAAGACGCGGTATCCAGACCGGTATGGAATATATCGAGGAGACAAGGGTGCTGCTGAAGTATGATCTTCCTTTGAATGAGATCATCTATGATTTCTTTGATGCGCTGAAATCACGTTCCCGGGGGTACGCGAGCTTTGATTATGAGATGAAGGGATATGTAAGATCCGAGCTGGTAAAGCTTGATATCCTGATCAATAAAGAGTATGTGGATGCTCTCTCATTTATCGTGTTTAAGGACTCGGCGTATGCGAGAGGCTCAAAAATGTGTGAGAAGCTCAAAGGTGAGATACCGAGACATCTTTTTGAGATACCGATCCAGGCTGCGGTCGGAGGCAAGATAATAGCGAGAGAGACCGTTAAGGCTGTTCGCAAGGATGTGCTTGCGAAGTGTTACGGCGGAGATATCACCAGAAAGAAAAAACTGCTTGAAAAGCAGAAGGAAGGAAAGAAAAAGATGAGACAGATCGGATCTGTTGAGGTTCCGAAGGAGGCCTTCCTTTCAGTATTGAAGCTTGATGACGAATAAAGATAAGAAGGACATCGGCATCTATGTTCATATTCCGTTCTGTGTAAGAAAATGCTTTTATTGTGATTTCAATTCACAGGTTCCGCCTTCGGAGGATACGGTATTCTTTTATACGGCGGCCCTGCTTGATGAGATAAAAGCCTCTGCGGGGCTGCTTGAGGACAGAAAGCTTTCATCCATATATATAGGCGGAGGCACTCCCAGCAGCATACCTTCTTCATGTATAGGAAGGATAATAGACCGCATATCATCCCATATCGATATAGATGAAGACACTGAAGTGACCATCGAGGCAAATCCCGGGACTCTTACCGAATTAAAGATCAAGGATTATGTAGCCGCGGGTATAAACCGTGTAAGCCTCGGTCTGCAGTCCGCCGTAGAAGATGAACTCAAGGCTCTCGGCAGGATACACACGTTTGAAGATTTTAAGAAGAACTTCGACAGGCTCTATTGGGGCGGGATAGAAAACATCAGTGTTGATGTCATGACGTCCATTCCGTATCAGACGCAGGAATCTCTTATAAAAACACTTGATGAGGTCATTAAGCTGAGACCCCAGCATATCTCCGCATATTCACTTATCATCGAAGAAAACACGCCGTTTTATGATAAGCTTCGTTACGGTCTGCTGCCTCTTCCCACGGAGGATGAGTCCTATTATATATATAAGCTTGCCCAGACATATCTTACTCAAAACGGGTACAGACGGTATGAGATATCCAATTATTCACTGGAACCCGGAAATGAGGGGAATAAAGAAGAAAAGGACTACAGATGCAGACATAATCTCCGCTATTGGGACAGAGGGGATTATATCGGCTTCGGAGTATCCGCAGCCTCCCTTATAGGTGATCACAGGTTTACAAACACCAAAGATCTGAATGAATATGCGTCGGATCCCGGAAGGATAAAGCAGGAGGACCTTGTATTAAGGCCGGAGGATGCGATGGCGGAATTCATGTTTCTCGGACTCAGAAAGACAGACGGGATAAGGTGTGCTGATTTCAGGGAGAGCTTTGATACAGATATAAACGAGGTGTACGGAAAAGTCATGAGACATCATGTAGACAGAAAGCTGGCGGCCTTTTCAGGCGAGGATGAGGAGAGGAGATTTTTCCTTACCGATACCGGCCTCGACCTGTCCAATGTCGTTATGAGCGAATATCTGCTATATTAGTTCTTAATCTCCTTGACCCTTGAATAATAATAGCATACAATATTATAGAGCTTTTTATGCCTATAAAGGAGATCTTATGAGGGTTGGCTTTAAATACTATCAGGATGAAGACAGGATGGTGCTGGATCCTGCCGTAACTAATGTTCTTCCGAGTGATACCATTATCTCCCCCTTTGTGGGAAACATAGAGATAGGAGCAAAAGTACATACCGAGGATTGCGAAAGAGCGATCGCTTTCTTTACTTCGAATTTTGATTTTTCACACAGAAACTTCACTTATCTTAGGATACTTGATAAAAAAGGCAATTTTACCTGGTTTCAGGTGAGTGTCTCCGAAAAAAGCGGTGACGGCGCTGTCACCGGAGCCATAGAGGAGATATCCACCGAGAATGCAAAAGAGAGTAATGATGAAAGACTGACTTTTTTCAACAGTCTGAGATTATTCCTTTATGAGATTCCGATCTATGACACTCCGAACCTCTTCCTTATCAAGCTTTCCGATTACAGGGCTCTTACCGATATGCAGGGAACGGAGCATGCGGAAAAGGCATTTGAAGATGCGCTCGGTGTGGTAAAGGGTGTACTGAGGGCATCGGATGTCGTTGCTCCCGCAGGGGACGGAGTGATAATAGCTTATCTTCTCGGAGTAAAGGATGATATGATCCTTTGCGACAGGGCAATGTCGATCATCTCTTCACTCAGGATATCCTGGGGAGCATTCAGTGAAAACCTGAAAGAAGTAGTCTCCATAGGCATTTCCACCGTTAATCACGACGGGAAAATGAATATAGCCGAGCTGTATGACAAGGCTGTTGTCGCTCTGACGGCTTCTGAGGAAAAAAAGAAGAATACCTATGCACTGTTTTCGGATAAGGTGAAGGATGCGGAGCAGTTTGTAGGAAAGAACGTATCTCTTCATGATATAGAGCTGGTCAAGAATATCCTCGATCCGATAAAGACCTGGGCTTACGCCGTGGATGAAAGGCTGCATCTGATCTACAAGAATGATGCGCTGAACGAAAGGATACCGGGGGAAAGTCTCGGATATTGCTATAAGCTGATAAAGGGTGAGAGCGAGCAGTGTCAGGACTGTCCGTTAAGAAAATTTGACAGGGATATATCTTCCGTCGATGCGGATGTCTACTCGCCGGGGCTCAGACGTGTGATACATACGAGGACAACAAGACTTCGTATGCGTAACAATATAAAAGTATACATCATAGCAGATACAAAAGAGGACATCGGAGCACAGCTTGAGGCCCTGAAGGAAAGCACAAAGCATTATAACACCGCCATGCAGAAGATCCAGGACATCATCTGGGAGGTGGACCTCAATAATCTTGTCTGCACCAGGATAAGGGAAGAGAATATCCTTTCAATGGTGGAAAAGAGGGTAGAGGATTTTGAAAGTCTTCGCGATTACTATATGAATCATGTCGTCTATCCTGACGATGTAGAGGACTTCATGTATGCCTCAAGCCCCGCAAGGCTCAGGGATTCCTCGAGGATAGGGCGTGAATCCGTTGACAGCAAGGTGCGTTTCCTGTATCAGGACGGTACGTATCATTGGTACTCTTTCAGTGCGATATTTGAAGAGGGCAAGGTGTTCCTTGTAGCACGTGACATAAACGATCTTTCTCATGACATAGTGCAGGATTACGTCACGAGCAGACGCTTCAGGGAGATAAAGACTGATTCCCAGGCAAGAAATGAGCTTGCCAAGAATTTTGAAAGATCGGAGCATGTAAACGAGCTTACCGGGATCTATGTTTTTGAATATGATGCCGCAGAGAGGGATTATTATCTCAGCACTACCTTCGAGAATATGTTTGATGTGTCGGAAGGGATGCTTACCGGCGAATGGACACTTCTCGAGGGTCTGTCACCCCACAGTGATGACAGGGAGAAATATGAAAACTTCCTTCATCGAGTGAAGATGGGAAGCGACACCCATGAGATCACGATAAGACTTATCAACAAATACAATGTTGCCCTTTGGTTTACCATCACCGTACAGACGCTGCAGGGGATCGGCAATTCACTTGCCAGGATCACCGGCTGTATACAGGACGTCAACACCGAGATGGAGATAAAGCAGGAGCTTGAATTCAGGGCGGATTACGATTCACTTACGGGACTCTTTAACAGCGAGAGCT
>CACZRA010000003.1 GCA_902783395.1 uncultured Lachnospiraceae bacterium | reverse complement strand
CTGTCCGTACCCCATCTGCATAGGAGGCGCCTGCTGGGCATATCCCATCTGAGGCGGGGGCGCAGCTGCCATACCGGGATCCGGCATTGCTGCCGGAGGCGGAGGCGGTGCTGGGGCCGGCTCCGGTTCCGGTGGCGGTGGAGGCGCTGAACCTGCCGTAGCCTCCTGGCTTCCTATGAAATGATCATATAATTCCTTCGCAAAGCTTGTCGGATAAAGCTGCATGATCGTCGAATCAACAAGATCCCCGATCTGCATCCTGAATGCGATCTTTACGAATCTGCCTGCGAGAAACTCAGCGTAATCTGTCGGATCTCCTGTAGTAAGATCCACAAGCGAGGCTTCCGGAGGCGAAATATCTATCATTCTTCCGAGCATCGATGACAGGGAGGTTGCAGAAGAACCCATCATCTGGTTCATCGCCTCCGATATGGCCGAGAGATGAAGCTCTCCAAGCTCACCGTCAGTATTCGTGCCGTCTCCGCCCATCATCAGATCCGTGATGATCTTTACATCATCCTCGCGGAGTATGAGCATATTGTAGCCGTCAAGACCCGCCTTATAATGGATCTGAATGAATACACAGGGCTTTTCGTAGTTTTCTACTATGTCCCCCCAGGTAGACATCGTTACCTCAGGGGTGGTGATATCAACTTTGCGGTTTACGAGCGAGTACAGGGTAGTTGCGGAAGTCCCCATACTGATATTTGCCACCTCACCGATAGCATCCTTTTCAAATTCGGTAAGCTCGTCTTCACCGACAGGCGAGGCTGCGGCCGGCTCAGGCGCACCTCCCCCCGCATCCGCGGCACCTGAGGAGGAATCATCTCCGTCTGCGGCCATACCGGAAAGCAGGGCATTTATTTCATCCTGCGACAGCATTCCGTCCATAGCCTACTCCTCCTCTCTGATTATCTCGGTAACCCTGACCGCATACGATTTCTTGGTCGCACCCGGCAGAGCCTTGAATTTTTTTATATTACCCACGAAAATATCCATCTCTTCATCCACTTTGGATGAAAGCCTGATGACATCTCCTATCTGAAGATTTACAAAGTCCAAAACGCTGATCGAGCTGTCACCGAGCTTTGCGATGATAGGAACACTCACATGCTGTATCATATCCTGCATATGCTCGGTATAATCCTCATCGGATGAATCCTGCATCGTCGAGAACCAGAACTTTGTATTCAACTTATCCATGATAGACTCTAATGTGAAATAAGGCAAGCACACATTCATGAGCCCCTCAACCTCGCCGATCCTGATATTAAGGGTCACGATCGCGATCATCTCGGTAGGCGCTATTATCTGGGCAAACTGCGGATTTGTCTCAACCCTTTCCAAAACAGGGTTTAAGTCCAGCACGTTTTTCCATGGTTCCCTGAGCAGCGATATACAGACCGCCATCATCTTCTCAACAAGGGACATCTCTATCTCCGAGAAATCCCTGCTCTTGTCCAGAGCGTCTCCCTGTCCTCCGAGAAGCCTGTCGACCATGGCAAAACCGAGGTTTGATCCAAGCTCTACCATGATATTTCCGTTTAACGGCTGAAAACTTACAATGCCGAGTATTACCGGATTGGCCAGGGAATTCGTGAATTCCGAAAAGGTAAGAGCCTCTGAATTCACCACGCTGACCTGACAGCTTTTCCTGAGGTATACCGGAAGGTTGGTGGAGACAAGCCTTCCGTAATGCTCGAATATTATCTCCAAAGTGCGCAGATGCTCTTTCGAAAACTTGGCAGGCCTTTTGAAATCATATTCCTTGACCGACTTGCCGGCATCCTCTTTTATATCCTCGGCGTCTATCTCACCGCTGCTGAGCGCTTTTAAGAGATTATCTATTTCATCCTGGGACAGGACGTCTCCCATATTTTACTGCCCCCTTATCTCTTACTTCTACTGCACTATGTATCCGCTGAAAGCCACCTGGTATATGAAGGTGGATCCAAACAGCTCCTGAAGACTTTCAAGACATGCCTCCTGAAGTCCGGACTGTCCCAATGCCTGAACATCCTCATATGTATACTGTCCGATCGTTTCGGAAAGTGCATTCAGTATCAGTGACTGCCTGGTTTCGAGGATATCCGTCCCGTAGGTCTCATAATCCTCGTTCTTTGTATCCATGAGTATGGCTACCGTACAGACAACATAATGATCATCACCGTCTTCACCCTTTTTCAGCTGGAAGGTCTGCTGTTCTTCTATGGTCGCCGTTGCCGTATCCGCAAGAGAGACATTCCTCGAATTCCCGTTTGCAGAGCCACCCGGGGTCGTACCGGCTGTATCAAGCTTTATCGCACCTGCCACCTGGTCCATCAATGCTATCGATTTTTTGTTTGCCGGTATGACCGTGAACATCATGATAGCGGTCATAACGATATTGACTACCAGGAGCGCCATTATTATGACGCTGATCATATTCTTCTTCACCTTCGGCTCCTTATCAACTTATATCGCTTAACTGATTGTATATCCTTATCTCCACGCGGCGGTTCAGCTGTCTGCCCTCCGGAGTCCCGTTGTCGGCTATCGGAACATAGGCTCCTCTCCCGGTATGCTTTATCAGGGCCGGATCGAGCTCCGCATTATCCCTCAGATACTCAAATACACTGAGAGCTCTCGCATCGGACAGCTCGTCATTGTTTTTGAACTGGGCATTGCTTATAGGCACATTGTCAGTGTGACCTTCTATTTCGATAGTGCCTCCGGCATAGGCCTCGAGGATCTTGGCAACCTTCTCTAAAGTCACCTCCGCACTGTCTTTTATTTTAGCACTTCCCGAGTCAAATAACAATGAACCGTTCATAGTGAGGCTCACATACTGACTCGTGAAATCAATATCTATCTGTTTGGACAGGTCCTCTTCGTTGACCGACTCCTCGATCCTCTCCGCAAGCGCTTCCGACTCCTTTATTCCTGATTCCTCAAGCTGCTCCTTTGCTTCCGCATCGGTGATACTCTTGTTTACGTCCTGCTCCTGCTGGTCGCTTTGATCGGAAGCCTGTCCTGTTTCGTCTCCTTCTGCCAGATCTTCCTTGGAGAAGTCCTTTGACTCAAAGGTTTCTTCCCCCATGCCCTCTTCATTATAATCCTTGTTTTCGGAGTTTCCTGTCGTGTTCTTTCCCATAGAGGTGACCATCTCCGATATGTTTGACAGCTGTGAAACCCCGTTTCCTATGGCATCTCCCTCACCGACGGCTTCTCCGCCGGGGTCGAATATCGAAAAAGCCTTGGACATGGACGCGGCAATAGCCTCGAACTTATCCACATCCGTACTTGAGAATGCGTAAAGAAGCACGAAGAAACACAGCAGGAGATTCATCAGATCTCCGAATGTCGCGGTCCACGCGGGGGCGCCCTTCGGGGGTTCTTCAGGGGGTGCCTGTCTTGCCATCAGCCTTCTCCTTCTCCGCCTCCGCCGCCTTCAGCGCTTATGGCTGCTCTCTCGGCAGGCGAAATGAATGACTTCAGCTTTTCTTCAATAACTCTCGGGTTCTCTCCTGCCTGAATGGAAAGGAGTCCCTCTACCATTATGCCCTTAACGGCCATTTCGGAGGAATTCTTTCTTTTTAGTTTGTTTGCAACAGGAGAACATATCCAGTTCGCAACCAGTGATCCGTAGAAGGTCGTGACCAATGCCACGGCCATAGCAGGTCCCAGGGCCGCCATATCTGAAAGGTTCTTAAGCATGTTTATAAGTCCGATAAGTGTTCCTATCATTCCCCACGCAGGTCCCATACCGCCGAGATCCTCCCAGAAGGAAGCGTTTTCCTTGTGCCGCCCCTCGATACCGGTCATCTCGGTTTCCATTATAGCCCTGACAAGATCGGGATCCGTTCCGTCTACTACCAGCATGATGCCCTTTTTCAGGAACTCATCATCTATATTGGAAGCCGCCTCTTCAAGGGAAAGCAGTCCTTCCTTTCTGGCTACGTTAGATAGATCTATGATCTGTTTTATCACAGACCCGGGGTCGGACTTTTCCAGACTGAATATCTGCTTGATGGACTTCAGTCCGGTAAGGAAGCTCGGTATCGTATTCATGGCAAAGATACACATGATCGTTCCGCCGATCGTAATGATGATGGAGTCTCTGTCTATGAAGCTTCCCAGAGCTGACATACCGTTGGAACCGACGATACCGTAAAAAACGAGGGCTATACAGCCTACAAGACCTATGATCGATCCTAAATCCAATTTAATTCACCTTCTGTTACAGTTTATTATCAGTATTTTAAAATACAAAAAGACACAACAGTATAAATCTAACCCTTAGATTCTACTATTTTTCTTATCTCTTGTCTACTTTCCTTTACTATCAGCTTACGCCCCGTATTCAGGGTGATGACGGTATCCGGCGTGGTCTCCACTATCTCAATGAGCTCGGAATTGATCAGCACCTTGTCGTCATTTAGTTTGGTCACTTCAAAAAGCATGGGTATATAATATCATATTTCGTTTTTTTTCGCTTCTTCTTTATCAAACCTTTCCTTCCAATCAAGAAGAGCCATATGTTTTTTCTCTGAATTATAGTGTTGTATACTATAGTCGCTGCGAAACCTTCGAGCGAAGGAAATAAGCAAGAAAACCCTCGGTCAGCACACCGGGGGTTTTCGTTTTGCATTGAACTACCTAATCACATTGTCTTTCGACAAAGACAATATGCATCAATCACCCCGCTATGTCAACTTACCGTTACAATTCAGCGCATTGCTAATGCGCCGAATTGCAACATGCGAGGTCTACGCTTCGCTCCGGTCGGTGCAAAGCCGACGTCCACTGGACGTCGTGCACCGCCATGCAGGCTCGGCTAAAGCCGATGGGCGGCTCGCTGACAAGTCAACCTTATCGAGCCGTAGCCCCGCGGCGAGCGCGTGGCTCGGCGTTAAACATTAACATTACCTCTTAAGGTTTACTAATTCCTCAAGCATGGAGTCGGAGACGGTGATGATACGGGAGTTGGCCTGGAAGCCTCTCTGCGTCGTG
>CACZRA010000002.1 GCA_902783395.1 uncultured Lachnospiraceae bacterium | reverse complement strand
AAGGATTTTCACATCGCTGCCGTGCTTCCCGTAAGGACGGTGCGTATCATAAGGGAGAACGGCATTTATTCCGACAGGGAGTATCTGGACGGGATAGAGGAGACCCGGAGGATAGAGAGTCTTACGGAGATCATAGGATTTGTGGATGACATGAACGGTTAAATGGTTTACATAAAATGCGCGGTGAGAGTAGAACAGGATCAATATTAAAAACTGACATCGGGAAGGGCGTGAAATGAGCCTAATATCACTGCCCTTCTTCATTTTCATGCTCTGCCTGCTGGGGGCGTATTATAAGGCGGGAGAGAAGCATCAGTGGAAGATCCTTCTGATAGGGAGCGCCTTTTTTTATTTCTGCGCCAATCCGGCATATATCATTTTCATTATCATATCCATAGTATCAACCTGGTATCTCATGAGGAATCCGGTAAAGTCACATTTCATCTGGACCATCGTGATAAACCTGGGACTGCTCATCATATTCAAATACAGCGTGAACATCGGGGTGAGGGATCTTGCCGCCCCGCTGGGGATCTCGTTCTATACCTTCATGACTCTGGGCTATGCCCATGACTGCTATGATAAAAAGATAGAGCCGAGCAATAATATCTGGCATTACGCTCTCTTCATCTCATATTTCCCGCAGCTGACGCAGGGGCCTATAGGAAACTATCAGGAGATGCAGGGACAGCTTACGGAGTATCATCCCTTTGACCTGCAGAGGATCAAGACCGGAGGCTACCGCATCATCATCGGAGTATTCAAAAAGCTCGTGATAGCGGGAAGGGTCGGATTTTACATTGATACCGTATACGGTTCACCCAAGGGATACAGCGGTCTTACGCTGATCGTTGCGACTTTATTCTATCTCGTGGAGATGTATGCGGATTTTTCGGGATATATGGATATAGTCTGCGGAGTCTCGGATATGCTCGGGATAAGGCTTAAGGAGAACTTCAGGAGACCGTATTTCGCAAAGAGCATCCCGGAATACTGGCGGAGATGGCATATCTCGCTCAATGAATGGTTCAATACCCATCTCTTCATGCCATCGGTCACGACAAAGTGGAATAAGAAGGTCGCTAATGCGCTGAGTAAGGTTTTCCCGAAGGCGAAAAAGGGAACGCTCAGGCTTATCGTGCCTACGATCATCGTATGGATAATAACAGGCGTGTGGCATGGCGCGAAGTTTTCATATCTGGGCTGGGGTATTTATTTTGCGTTTATAATGCTGGTGTCCTTCTGTACGCAGGGGTATGTGAAGAAATTCAACGCGAAGATCCACTGGAATCCGGACAATCCCGGGATCAAGGCTTTCCAGATAGCGCGTACACTGCTGTTCTTAAGCTTCGGTGAGATCATTTACCGGTCGGAAAAGTTTTCGGATACGGTTGCTATTTTTAAGAATATATTTACGGATACAAGGATAAACGGAGCGGAGATCGCAGCCGCGATGACACCCTTCGGTAACGGCAACCAGGCGGCGGCTTCCGTCATAATAATAGTGATCCTTGTCGCCGCGCAGTTTGTGGTGGAGCTTGCGAAGGAGAAGGATGAAAAGGCGTTTACCGGGCACCGGTATGTTTATGCGTTCCTGATGCTTGTCGTGATAGCGCTTTTCGGTGTGGCAGGGAAGTCGAACTTTATGTACCAGGCGTTCTGATTCCCTCATGCCGGGGGGTGAAAAAAATATTGCCCCCTGCGGGGCCGGGGACATATAGAAAGGTAAAATGAAGAAAATAATCATAACGCTCGCCGCGGCGCTTATCATCATAGCCTCGGCGGTGGCCTTCAAAAATGTATATTCGTGCGAGATGCCGATAAAGAACAGGGGTATCAGGGATGCCATTAATACGGGCAGCCTTGACGTGCTCTTCATCGGATCGTCCACCTTCAGGGCCAATGTTGACATGCCTATGATGGATGAGGCCTGCGGCGGCAGGGTCTATGACATATCCTACGGCGGTAACCAGCTCGTCGCGACTGCGATACAGTATGATGAGATAAAGCGCAGATCGGATAAGGATTACGGACTCATGGTCTTCGAGCTCGGACCGATGATGCTGACACAGGAGGTCGCGCTTTCCGATTCAAGGGTCATATGGGATCTTTCCTGGGAGGGAAAGAAGGCCCTGTGGGAGAGCATGTATTCTGCCGGAAACACCGACTTTCCTATGATGTATGAGTATTTCGTGACATCGGGGATGGACGATCTCATTACCTTCCCGGTGACTGAGCCTTTTTATTCCACGAGGTATTACAAGGGGGCAAAGACCGATGAGAGCGTATCACCCGGTAAGGACCGGCTTGACAGCGAGGAGTTTGACATATCCGATAAAGTGCCGGTACAGGCTCAGGCGGATGCGGTGGTTGACATAATTCAAAAATGCAAGGCTGACGGACAGGAATGCATCTTCCTTGAAAGCCCGTGCTACTACAGGCTCCAGGAGGATCCTGTGTTTCAGAGATACCATGAGGAATTCGTGAAGATCCTTGATGAGAACGGGGCGGATTATATTCTTGCTTCGGATGTTTCTTTTGATACGCACAACGCCGCATATTTTGAGGATATGAACCATATGTCGGCGGAGGGAAGGCGCGCATACACTGCAGAGCTTATCGATCTGCTGAAGAATAAACGCACGTATGAGAGCATACGGGAAAGGTAGTATCGGATAATGATAAATGTAATTGAAATGCTGAAAAACTCTGCGGAGAAATACCCGGACAAGGCTGCCTTCAAGGATCCGGGTAAAAGCGTGACCTTTGGAGAGCTGCACGACAGGGTGCTTCGTATCGCCACCCTTCTCATGAAGGGAGAGCTTTACGGGCCGATTGAGGCCGAGCAGGGGGTGGGCTTCTACATGGAAAAGAGCGTGGATGCGGTCTGCGCGATGCTCGGAGTAGTAAGGGCAGGAGGTTTTTACAGCTTTATCGATGTGAGACAGCCGGCAAAGAGAGCGTACAGTGCCATATCCGTGCTCCGGCCCGTGATCATCATCACGGATGATGAGAATAAGGACGCCCTTAAGCGGATATTTACTGCGGAGGAAAACGCCAATGCGGCAAGGGCACTGTCCGATCCGCATTTTGCGAAAAGGTCCGGCGACGACCGGATCCCGAAGATATTACTGATATCGGATCTAATGAAGCTTGCTGAAGGCTGTGATCCGGATGAGGGGCTTCTTGAGATGGCGAAGGAGGTGTCCTATGACAGGATGCCGCTTTATGTAAACTTCACCAGCGGGAGCACCGGCACACCAAAGGGTGTGGCTGTGGGACACAGCTCGGTGATTGATTTTATCACGGAATTCACAGGGGTGTTCGATATAAACGAAACGGATGTTATAGCCAATCAGGCCCCCTTTGATTTCGATGTATCGGTCAAGGATATATACAGCGGTCTGCTGACGGGGGCAGGCGTGGTGCTTATTCCGAGGGATTATTTCACGAACCCGACCGTGCTGATGGATTATCTTGCGGACAACGGAGTAACGACTCTCATCTGGGCGGTCTCCGCGATGTGCTTCGTATCCGTGATGAACGGTCTGGAATACAGGCTTCCGGATAAAATAAACAAGGTTATGTTCAGCGGGGAGGTAATGCCGGTGAAGCATCTGAATAAATGGCGCAGCTTCCTCCCTGAAGCGACTTATGTAAACCTGTACGGGCCGACGGAGATAACCTGCAACTGTACTTATTATATCCTGGACCGCGAATTTGAAAAGGATGAAGCTATACCTGCGGGGATACCTTTTGCCAATGAGAAGGTTTTTCTGCTGGACGATGAGGATGAGCTTGTGATGGATGTGGATAAGGAGGGGGAGATCTGTGTAGGGGGCTCCTGCCTCGCGCTGGGATATTACAGGGATAAGGAGAAGACGGATCTTGTCTTTGTCCAGAATCCTCTGAACGACAGGTTTTATGAGAGGATATACCGCACCGGCGACATCGGAAAATACGATGCTGACGGAAACCTGATATATACATCACGTAAGGATTTTCAGATAAAGCATATGGGGCAGAGGATAGAGCTGGGGGAGATAGAGATCTCCGCGACGGCCTGTGACGGGGTTACGAGAGCCTGCTGTATCTATGATCAGAAGAAGAAAAAGATCCTGCTGTATTATACCGGAGATGCTGCAAGGGCAGAGGTCACGGCAGCGCTTCAGAATAAGCTTCCGCAGTATATGATACCGGGAAAGACCGTGCAGCTTGATGAGATGCCCATGAATAAGAACGGGAAGATAGACAGGGGAGCCCTTAGCCTTCGGTGATCTTGTCCTCGTTGAGCAGCTTCACGGCTCTTCCGAGGGCAAAATACGCTATGGGGGCGCAGAGTTCGATCTCCAGCACGTTTGAGCCTATCGACATCAGTATGGCGGAGGTGATGATCGCAAGCTCGGGAACCACAAGGCTCAGCTTTCTTTTTGTATCACCGGCGGCAGCGGCCTGTGCGGCGCGCCCGGTCCGGCATGATTTTATATAGACCAGTGCCGCAACGAAGATGATCAGTGAAGTTCCGATAAGGCCCATCTCGGCATACAGCTTGACGAGCCCGCCGTCAGCCACTATGTACATCTGGTAATCGACGGCACGGTGTCCGTGGCTTCCGAGTCCGTCGCCGATCCAGAAATTCTCCATGTTGTTTACAGCCGCGACCCATGTCTCGGATCTTTCGCCGAAGCCGTCGGGGATGGAGGCGAGCCTTATCCAGAATTTTTCGAAAACTCCCCTTGCGAATATGAATATCCCCAAAAGCAGCGCGGCTACAGCCGCGATCTCAGCCCACAGATATTTCATTGGTCTCTTCCTGTCGATGATAAAATCCACCAGGTTAAAGAATACGAGCATCAGGATGATGCAGAACATCGCCGATCTTTGATTTGCCATAAATGAAAACAGGATCGAGAGGATAATATAAACCAGTCCCGTGATCTTGCTCTTCCGGTCATCTTTGCGGAGGAAATACGCGGAAGCGCACATGGAGTAGGCAACAAAGCAGCCCATGGGGCCGGAGCCGATAAGCGAATTCATACGCACCCTCATTGTGGGGGCATCGGCTTTTGAGATGAATTCATTGACATACGAAAAGTCGATGTAGAACTGCGGCGCCCAGATATAGAATATGGCACCTATAGCGCCCATGAGCAGGGCGGCGATTATAAAGCCGTGGTAGTATTTCGCGGCATATTCTTCATCGAAGCCCCTGCCGGCATAGTAGAGCATCATGGGAAGCAGTGTCGTCGAGATCTCTCCTATGAAAACTCCGGCCGGGATCCCGAAGTATACACACCAGATACCTGACAGAAGATTGTACAGGACATAGAGCCCGAATACCTTATCCTCGGTAGTTTTTACCGTAATATATCCCAGAAGAAAAAGCCCGATGACTCCCAGCACCAGGAGGAAGGTCATCGTTATCCCGGTTCTTATCCCGCTGAAGAAAAGGTACAGAAAATAGATCAGCGTAAAAGCGGGATATATCATGCATATGTAATTCTTTATGATCTTACTGGCTGATTGCGGCAAACTGAAAGACTCTCCTTTCCGGATTTTTTATCATTTTACCATAAACCGTATCAAATCAAAATTGGACTTTTGACATACGGATCATATAATGTATAGTAATCGGCAAAAGTATTTTCATTTGTCAGGGACAAAAGGCAGAAGGAGGGAAACCTATATGGAAGAACTGATCAGGATACTTGAAGACGTAAGGGATGACGTGGATTATTCCGAAACAAAGAACCTTATCGACGGTAAGATTTTCACATCTTTCGATATCATACAGCTGATAAGCACATTGGATGATGAATATGATATCTCGATACCCGCTGCGGAGATAGTTCCGGCAAACTTCAACAGCGCCGAAGCGATCTACGCTCTTGTACAAAGACTTAAGGGATGAGATCGAACACAGATTTATGATTTTCTCTTCACAATTGTGTCACAGTTACGGAGTATAACATATTATAACGCAGATGCGGAGATGCGCAGCCGCATGCGGCGGTGGACAAGCATTAGGAGGAATAAATGATATGAACTACGACGGCTATGACAACAAAGAAAAAAACGACAGTTACGACACAGGATACGCCAATGTAGGTTCGTCCGGAACCAACTCGGCGAATAAATACGAGGAAGCCGGTACCGGATCGGATGACGGATACGGACACTCGAATAACAGCAGTTACGGGACAGGAAGCAGTGACGGGTACGGACGCACAGGAAGCAGCGATGGGTACGGACGTACGGGAAGCGGCAATGACGGATACGGACGTACGGGAAGCAGCTACGGACGCACGCAGGGTGAAGGATACGGATCATCGTCGTCGGGAAATTACAGGCAGCCCGGAAGCGGAAATACCGGGAGCTACGGCGGAGGGTACCGAAGCTCTTACGGCGGACAGACAGGATACGGGAGCTCCTACGGCAGCAGCCAGTCGCGTCCGCACTATACATCCTATCAGGACGCGAACTACAGGGCTCCGGGATACAATCCGGGAAACCAGAAGCCTAAATCATCCGGCGGAAAGAAGAAATCCTTCTGGAAAAAGGCAGTAGCAGCGATACTGGTGGGCGTACTGCTCGGAGGATCGGCAGCCGGAGCGTTCTACGGGGTATACAGGCTCTCGGATATGGACGATGCCGTAGCGGCGCTTTCCGAGGCAAAGGAGATCCAGAAATCCTCAACTACAGTTGCGACCACTACCGCAAAAAAGCCGGATAAGGCGGATAAGAACGAAGAGGTTCGTGAGGCCATAGCGACTACATCGGGCGGCGAACGGAGCGTATCACAGGTAGTAGAGGATGTGATGCCTGCCGTAGTGGCCATCACAAACGCCGTGACGATGAGAGGGCAGACCTGGTGGGGACAGACCATAGAGAGAACGGGCGAGTCCGCAGGATCAGGCATCATAGTAGGCGAAAATGATGATGAGCTCCTTATAGTGACTAACCAGCATGTGATATCCGATGCTACGACTCTTTCGGTGCAGTTCGTGGACGGAGGCACCGCGGAGGCCAATCTCAAGGGACAGGATGAGGCTGCGGATATCGCGGTCATAGCGGTGGCAAAGAACTCACTTTCGGGTAATACAGCGGACAAGATCAAAATAGCGACACTCGGCGATTCCGATTCACTCCAGGTAGGTGAGCAGGTCGTGGCTATAGGAAACGCGATGGGATACGGCCAGTCAACGACCACAGGCATAATAAGTGCTCTCGGAAGGGAAGCTGAGTTCTCAACAGGCTCGCATGAGCTCATACAGACGGATGCGGCAATAAACCCCGGTAACTCCGGCGGAGCGCTGCTCAATATGGAAGGCGAGCTGATAGGGATAAATGAGGCTAAGGCAGGCCAGGTGCTCTCAAACGGGACCATTGTAGAGGGCATGGGGTATGCGATACCGATCTCAGCGGTGCAGCCGATAATAGACGAGCTCATGAATAAGGAAACAAAGACCAAGGCTTCGGAGGATAAGCAGTCGTATCTCGGGATAGGCGGAGTGGATGTCACCCAGGATGTGTCGAGCACCTACGATATCCCCGAGGGAATATATGTGGCCCAGGTCGAGTCGGGCTCGGCAGCTGATGAGGCAGGCCTTGAAAGAGGAGATGTGATAGTAAAGTTTGACGGAGAATCTGTAAGCTCGATGGAGGAGCTGAAGGATCTGATGCAGTATTATGAAGCCGGAGCTACGGTGGATATTACGATAAAGAAGCAGAGTGACGGCGGATATGATGAGAAGACTATATCCGTAAAGCTCGGGAAGAGACCGGCTGGGCAGTAGGGGTCGTGCCGGGGATTATGCATCACTATGAGCGACCCCTGGAAATTCTGCTTCGCAGAATTCCGCCGAGAATGCTGGCAAGTCGCGCCAGGTTCAGTGCATCATAGTGAGCGACCCCTGGAAATTCCGCTTCGCGGAATTACGCCGAATGTGCTGGCGGGTCGCGCCGGGGATTATGCATCACTATGAGCGACCCCTGGAAATTCTGCTTCGCAGAATTACGCCAAGAATGCTGGCGGGTCGCGCCAGGTTCAGTGCATCATAGTGAGCGACCCTTGGAAATTCTGCTTCGCAGAATTCCGCCGAGAATGCTGGCGGGTCGCGCCAGGTTCGGTGTCTTACTTAAAAAATAAGGGTTATAAATTGAGCCGGGAGATGCGTCTCCCGGTTCATTTTTGTGGTAGAATAAAGTCACGACAACAGATATGAGCCGTAAGAGGAAGCTCCGGCTCGGAAGGGGGTATATTATGCTGAAGGACTGGGTAAAGGCTGAAAAACCGGAAGACGAGGAGATGACAGCAAGGCTGCAGAAGGCCCGGGCCGCGCTGAACGGAATGCAGCTTTCCATAAAGGAAAAGAAGCTCCCTGTACTCGTAATATTCGATGGCTGGGGCGGAGCAGGAAAGGGAAGCGTGATGGGGAAGGTCATAAAGAATCTTGATCCGAGATTCTATAAGACCGAGACGCTTTCGAAGCCATCGGAGGATGAGCTACGCAGACCCTTCCTTTACAGGTATTTCGTCCGTATCCCCGAAGCGGGAAAGTTTTCCTTCTTTGACGGAAGCTGGATGGATGAAGTGACAAAGAACCGCCTCCTGGATAATACCAGGCAGGAGGATTATCACAGACAGCTTACCTCGATAAAACGCTTTGAGAGACAGCTCTCGGACAACGGATACCTTGTCGTAAAGTTTTTCTTCCACATATCAAAAAAAGAGCAGAAGAAACGCCTGAAGGAGCTTGAGGAGAGTAAGAGCACATCATGGAGGGTCGGGAAGTGGGACCATTGGCAGAATAAACACTATAACGACTGCGTGGATGTGTATGACGAATATCTTGAAGCTACAAACCAGTTTATAGCGCCCTGGTATTTCATCGATTCCAAAAACCGCAAATGGGCGGAGCTTCAGGTGACGGAGCTTCTGGTAAAGAGCATAGACATAGCGCTGCAGAATACCGGGCGTGCGGCAGCGGTGCTGCAGAATACCTTCCCCTTAAAGCAGATGCCGAAGCTTGCCGATGTGGATCTCATGCAGAAGACTGAGGATCAGGAATATGACAGGGAGCTTAAAGAGCTGCAGACAAGGCTTTCGGATCTGCATAATGAGATATACCATGCAAAGATACCGGTTGTTGTCGCCTATGAGGGCTGGGATGCCGCAGGAAAGGGCGGAAATATTAAACGGCTGACGGCGGCTCTTGATCCGAGAGGCTTTGAGGTTCATCCCATAGCTTCACCGGAGCCTCATGAAAAAAACAGGCATTATCTGTGGAGATTCTGGACGAGGCTTCCCAAGGACGGCCATATTGCCGTATTTGACCGTACCTGGTACGGGCGTGTGATGGTTGAGAGGCTTGAGGGCTTCTGCAGTGAAAATGACTGGCAGCGGGCATATAATGAGATAAACGAATTT
>CACZRA010000001.1 GCA_902783395.1 uncultured Lachnospiraceae bacterium | reverse complement strand
GCGGACCGATAGCAGACAAGTGTATATGCTGCGGAAAAAAAGCCGAACATCTGGTGATCTGGGGTAAGGCGTATTAAGGAATGGAACTGACCCTCCCCGAAAATGTAAAAAAAATAATTAAAACCTTGAAGAACGCAGGCTTTGACGCATATGCCGTCGGAGGCTGCGTTCGTGATGTATTACTGGACAGAAAGCCTTATGACTGGGATGTTACTACAGATGCGCTTCCGGAACAGGTAAAATCTCTTTTCAGGAGAACTGTAGACACAGGGATCAGGCATGGTACTGTAACGGTAATGATGAATGATGAGGCTCATGTATACAGAGGATATGAGGTAACAACCTACAGGATAGACGGGGAATATGAGGATTCAAGGCATCCTAAGAATGTAACGTTTACGGGGGATTTACGAGAGGATCTCAGGCGCAGGGATTTTACCATAAATGCCATGGCGTATAATGAAGAAACCGGTCTTGTTGACGAATTCGGCGGAGTTGTGGATCTGAAAAGGCATATTATCCGGGCTGTAGGAGATCCGTACGAAAGATTCACCGAGGATGCCCTCAGGATCCTCAGGGCATACCGTTTTGCGGCCCAGCTGGGCTTCGGCATAGATGAGGATACGGAGGAGGCCGCATCAAAGCTGAAAGCTAATCTTAAGAATATTTCGGCAGAGCGGATACAGACAGAGCTGACGAAGCTGGTCTGTTCTCCTCATCCGGATGTGATCCTTGATATGTACAGGGCGGGCATAACCGGAGTGATCCTGCCGGAATTTGATGTCTGCATGAAGCTTGATCAAAAGAGCAAACATCATCTTTACAGTGTCGGGGATCATACTGTAAGGGCACTGATGGTAAATGCTGAGTTTTCGGGAATAGAATTTGATGATGATACTATCCGGTTTATAAGATATGCTATTTTATTCCATGATTTCGGAAAACCGGAGGCCATGACCGAGGATGAAACGGGTATAAGGCATTTTAAAGGGCATGCTCTGATATCGGAGCGTATATCAAAGGATATCATGAAAAGGCTGAAGCTTGATAATGAAACCATCCATACGGTTTCCTCTCTTGTAAGATGGCATGATTACAGGCCCGAAGCCACAGAGGCCAATGTAAGACGTGCCATGAATAAGCTGGGACCGGAGATCTACAGGCTTTTATTTCCGATAAGGATAGCGGATACTCTTGCACAGTCCCTGTATAAAAGGGATGAAAAACTGGCATATGAAAAAGAAATAATGAAGCTCTATGCCGGGATCATGGAAAGAGGAGAGCCGGTGACTTTAAAGGATCTTGCCGTTACGGGTAATGATCTGATCGAACGTGGATACCGTCCCGGACCGGAACTTGGAAAAAAACTCAATGAACTCCTGGAGCTTATATTAGAAGACCCGAAATGCAACACAAAAGAATACTTATTATCAAAAATTTAACAGCTGCTTTACTGATATGTGCCTTTGTGCTTTTATCGTCCTGCGGGAAATCAGATGTTTCCGCGGATCAGCCTGCTACGGAGGCTTCGTCGGCAGAAAAGCCGGTGCTTGATGAGCTTAAGGCACAGGATACAGCTGTATTTTTAGGCTATGAAGAGAGAACGGGGCTGATAAAGCTTATGTCCGCTGATAACGGGAGGACATATACCGTGTCCGTAAACAACCTGACCACGTATGAGGATAATTACGGCAAGGTTTCCGTCCCGGAGCTCTTCGAACCGGGAATGATCGTGGATGCGGATATTTCCGTGCATTCAAGAACTCTTAATTCCCTGCGCCAGGATCCTGACGCATTTGTAAAAAGAGATGTCACGGATTTTGATATAAATATCAACCGCGGCATTTTCCGTATGGATGACGGAACTAATCTTCATATTACGGATAATACGGTGGTGATAAAAGATAACAGGACGGTAAAGGCATCAGAGATCGCGGATGATGACGTGCTCCTGCTCCGGGGAATAGGAACCGATCTTTACAGTATATGCCTGATGTCGGGATATGGGCATCTGAAGGTAAAGGGAGCGGAATTCTTTAACGGGGGATGGCTTATGATAGCGGGTATGTATAAACCGGTATCTGACGATATGATGCTTGATGTTCCTGAAGGAGAGTATGACATGGTCATATCCTACAAGGGAAGGGGAGGTACCAAACATGTAGTCATAAACCGCGGACAGGAGACAACGGTTGATGTATCCGATCTGAAGGGAGACCTGATTAAGACGGGAGAGATCATATTTACCATTAAGCCTCCCGAAGCCGAACCTGTAGTAAAGATAGACGGAAAGACCGTAGATTATCTGGAGCCCGTGGTTCTCGAGTACGGTGTCTATCAGCTTGAGATTTCAGCTGAAGGCTATGCCGCAATAAAGGAGCATATCGCGGTGGGATCGGAAGTTGCCAATATTGAGATAGAGCTTACGGCGGGAGGAGAGAAGACATCT